>JACPZY010000092.1 GCA_016195215.1 Actinomycetota bacterium
GCGAACCGATTGACCATCTCGCAGCCGCTCCCACACTTCCTGTATTTCCTCTGGAGCAAAACGCCTCATCGCAACCTCCTGATGATTCATGAAAAAGTACTGAATTCATCGAAGTGTTGCAATGACTGGTTGAGGCCAAGCCTGATCCTTGACACTTCTAGGGTTATTTATACTTCATTGCGCCTTCAATATCGAGGCGTTCTTCTTTCGAATCACCTCCCCGGGTCGCTCTCGCAGGGCCGTTTTGAGAAGTTCTGTTCCATCCCAGATCTGCAGGATTTCTTTGGAGATTTGAACATCGACGTTGCGTCCAGCCCGATGTCGTCCGACAGATATTTGTTGCCAGGCAACACCCACAACGCCATTGGCCCCCACACGCCGACTCACCCAATCAGGACCACTGCGCACCTCACTGAGCGCTTTGGTATCCACTTCTGGCCCGACAAGGCTGATGCCAGGATGGGTGAACCTGGTCATCGGTGTCACCATCCCGATTCCTTGATGGGGTCTTACGGTGTTGTATTCGACGACCCACGCATCGAGTTCCTTCTGAGCCGCTGCTTGGCTTTCAAAGGTGCGAGATTGCAAGAACTCCGTGCGAAGGCTGCGATGAAAACGCTCTATCTTTCCTGTCGTGGTGGGAGAGCGAGGAGCGGTTAATAAGTGATCGATGCCGTTCTCACGGCAGATGCGGTCAAAGAGCACTTCAGTATCTTTATAGCCGAAGCGGCCGGTGAAAACCTTGCCGTTGTCGGTCAAGATCTCCTGGGGAACGCCGTGAATGCGCATGGCGTTGGCAAAGTGATCGCAGACCGAACGAGAAGTTGCACGGACCATCAACCCAGCCATAACGCAGAGCCGGGAGTGATCATCAACACCGGTCAAGCATTTGAGCTCTTTGCCATCGGTGAGAAGAATTCCTCCCACCTTTCTAACCCAGCGGTGCCATAACTCCATGGGCCCGCCTCGCTCCCATCTCTTGAACTTCCTATCGCGCTCCCTTCTGGCGTGAGGTTCAATGAGGTTGGCCCTCTTGAGGCAGCGATAGATACCTGACAACGAAGGCACGGGTTCAATACCTAAACGAGCCAACTCGTGTTGAAGGCGTTTGGGTCCCCAGAAGATATTGCGCCGCCGCAGTTCCACGATCTTCACATCGACTTCGGCGCTCATCTGATGCTCACACCCATCGGGTCGGTGAGATTGATTCATCAACCCAGGCATTCCAGATACTTCATAGCGCAACAACCAGGAATGAACGCTCTGGCGCGAGACGCCGAACCGGCGCGCAACATCCACGATGGGGACTCCATCTCGGATTACAGCTAGTACTGCTTGATATCTCTGCTCCATAACACTTAGCTCCATTAACATGAATGAAGTGTCAAGGATCAGCCGAACTCGCCGTCAAGCATCAGCCGAATACCTGTCAAGCATCAACCGGAACTGATATGTCAAGCATCAACCGGAGTAATACAATCGTTTGAGCCGCCTCCGGGATTTGAACCCGGGACCTACGCATTACGAGTGCGTTGCTCTACCCCTGAGCTAAGGCGGCCGATCGTGAGTGCAAAAAGTACCGCGTGCTTAGGAAATACCCAAACCAGCCATATTTTCCAACATAAATTCAATATCAATTTGACATGCATCACTTGGATTCATAAATTTATTTAGGACGTTGTCCCACCATTTTACGGTGCTTACTAACGACTCCTCTTGCACTTCAATTGAAGTTCCGGCGACCAGGGCCTCTAGTGCCAAGATGTACCCCCGAAGCGGATCTAGTACGTGTTGCCATGGTCGAGTACTTTGAGGATTGCGAACCGTAGTAGCGAATCCATTTGCGTATCCGCGAATGAGATCAGGAAGTAGTCGATTCTCTGCCCAATCTCCTCCTCCAAGAACATTTCCCGCACGAAGCGAAATCACCTTTGGCCCACCCGAAACTTTAGCGATCTGTCGCCATGCAGCAGATGTAGCTTCTGTACCAACTTTGCTGGCGCTATAAGGATCTTTACCTTCTAAAGCATCGGTCTCAACAAATGCACGACCCGAATTATCATTCCGGTAGACCTTGTCAGTAGTGATGACTCCGATTGCTTCGACTGAACCGACTTCAAAAGAAGCGCTGAGGACGTTTACTGACCCCATGACATTAACTTCAAAAGTCTCCCTGGGAGTCTTGTACGACTCAAAGACCAATGGTTGCGCAGCCATGTGTATCACCACTGAGGGAGCAGTGCTCTCGACAAACTTCAATACAGATTCAAAATCGCGAATATCAGTAAAAGATTCCTGTATCACACCGAAACGGTTGGTCCGTTCAAAGAGCGAATTTGGTAGAGCAGGCAGTGACAAACCTACAACCGGAACATCTAGTTTCTCTAAGAGGAGAGTGAGCCAGGTTCCCTTAAAGCCTGTGTGTCCGGTTACAAGGACAGGACCTGGCAAATCTCGAAGTTTCTTGCCCAGTGAATGATGCATAGGGCAATAATAGTCGAACCTCATAGCCACTGGAGTAGTGAGCGAAGAAGTCAGAGATCCTTAATGGAATCACCCATAGCCATTTTGGGTAACGCCTTCGCTTCTCGAGAGACTACGAATTCCAGTAGAAGCGGACTCGAATTCCAGCCTCCAACTCTTTCCTCAAGCTCCTTCAAGTCACGGGAATTTTCAAATCGTAAGGCAGGAATTCCAAAAGCTTCTGCCACTTTACAGAAATCGGGAGTGCTATACCCATCCCGGGTAGAGATATAACGCCCATCGAGATTGCCCTCTTGAAACTGAGCGACCATTCCCAATTGATTATTGTTTATTACACATATGGTGATCGGTAACTGCAATTGCATAACCGTTTGAAGTTCGGCGATACTCAATTGGGTACAGCCGTCGCCGGTGATGACAACCCATCGACCAGGCTGACTAATTGAAGCACCAATGGCAGCAGGCAATGCAAAGCCCATTGCCCCAAGCCCGCCAGAGGTTACAAATCGTTGATGAGCACCTAGTTCCAGGGATTGAGCCGCCCACATCTGGTGTTGGCCGACATCAACGATGTAGCCATTTGATTCTGCGAAGACGTTTGAAAGCCATCGGATGATATCGTCTGGGTTGAATTCAACATTCGAACCTTGTTCCGCGGCTTGTGGTCGTTGAACTTTTTCTTCTTTGAATTTAGCAAGGTGGGATTTCGAATCAAATTCGATCTCTGAATTAACTAGAGCCTTGAGAAACGCTTTCAAATCAGTCCCGACACACACATCGGCTTTTATGCGCCCGCTGAGTTCTTCCATATCCACATCCACTCGGAAAATCTTCTTTCCCTGCAGGAAAGCGTGTAGATCAGTTCCTGTTTGTCGAACATCAAGTCGAGTTCCGAGAGCGATAATCAAATCAGAAGTGGCGAGCGCTCTATTAGCCCAGCGGTTACCGTAACTGCCGATCATGCCCACTCGGTAAGGGGAATCGCTTGGAAGAAGGTCCACGCCCATGAGCGAAAAGACCACGGGTAGTTTGAGCGCCCCTACCACTTTCCTAAAATATTCGACGGATCCAGACGCGCGAATGCCTCCACCCGCGAGGATGATTGGTGAAATACTCTGACTGATTAATTTCTCTAGTGCTCCAATCTCCTTAGTAAAACCTTCCCGATCTTCATTCTTATCGTGCGTGTTCAGCACAACAACTGAGGATACAGGCTCCTGTTGAACATCTATTGGAATATCTAGAAGCACTGGCCCAGGCCTGCCTTGATGCGCAATGTTCCAAGCCGCGTTCAATTCGGAAAGCAAATCCGTTGAGGAATTAATACTGACCGCCCTCTTTGTAATTCCTCTGGCTGTTGAGACAATATCGAGTTCTTGGAATCCGTTCTGCCGCTGCAACTCCGAGCGTTTGGCTTCATTCTGATTTACCTGACCTGTAATGAAAACGGTTGGAATCGAGTCAAAATATGAGGATGCGATGGCAGTTATTAGATTCGTGGCACCAGGACCGCTTGTTGCCATCGCCACCGAGGATCGGCCGCTAATTCTCGTACCGCCTTCCGCGGCGAATCCCGCCGCTTGCTCATGACGAAGACTAATAATTGGCGTCTTGCCCAATCGAGAGACTGCATCGGTTAAGAAAGCAATCATTCCGCCAGAAAGCTGAAAGACGGCGGAAACTTTCTTTTCGGCAAGAAACTGAGCCACTAAATCGGATTTGGTAAAAGTGGAGGGCTCCGAAGTCACCAACCAACCTTAGCAATTTCGGTCTCGATTGATTGCTACTTCAGAACCCCTTCCAATATCTGCTTTTCTCCAATTTGATTCGACTGCACAAGGGATAAATCTGCATAAGACAGTAGGATTCGGTGAGTAAATGAAGGATATTTGGCTGCAATCGACGGCCAGGAATGAGGAATTAGGTGTCTCCAGGAACAAGTGACAAGATTGCGGATCTAGTCACAGCAGCCATGAAAGAGCGCCACCCAAGCAAACCCTTTGTGCCCGGAGAGACAACAATTCCCGTATCGGGAAAGGTCTTTGGCGAGGCCGAGCTCACAGCGGCCGTGCAGGCAAGTCTCGATTTCTGGCTAACTGCAGGACCCTACACAGAGAAGTTTGAAAGCCAACTCGCAAGAACTGTCGGCATGCGCCACTCTTTCATGGTCAACTCAGGCTCTTCGGCGAATCTGATCGCTCTCACAGCACTAACCAGTCCTTCTCTTGGAAAGAGAGCACTCGAGCCAGGTGATGAGGTGTTAACGGTGGCAGCAGGATTTCCGACTACAGTCACACCGATTCTCCAGAATGGATTGATACCAGTCTACGTAGACGTTGATCTAGAAACTTACGTTGCCAATGATGCCGCTCTCGAAAGTGCAATCGGTCCGAAAACGCGAGCAATCATGATGGCCCACACGTTAGGCAATCCCGTCAATCTTGACTTGGTTAAGGAACTTGCAAAGAAGCACCATCTCTGGTTTGTCGAGGATAGTTGTGACGCACTCGGGGGCACATACCGGGGACAGAATCTTGGAAGTTTTGGAGACCTCTCCACATTTAGTTTTTACCCCGCACATCACATCACTACAGGCGAGGGCGGAGCTGTTTTGATTAAGAAGGTTGCTCACAAGAGGGCGGTGGAATCAATCAGGGATTGGGGACGCGATTGTTGGTGTGCTCCCGGATGCGAGAACACGTGCCTAAAGAGGTACGAGTGGCAACTCGGCGAACTACCGATGGGGTATGACCACAAATATATTTATTCGCATCTAGGTTACAACTTGAAATCCGGAGATATCCAGGCTGCAATTGGTCTGGCGCAACTTGACCGCCTAGCGAGTTTTGTCGAGCTCCGACGAAAGAATTGGGCATACCTGAGGGAAGGTTTAGCCGATCTCGAGGATTTTCTCCTGCTTCCAAAATCTACCTTGCACGGAGACCCCTCCTGGTTTGGTTTTGCTATAACAGTTAAGAAGCAGAGCCCCAAAA
The DNA here is from genome assembly GCA_016195215.1 of Actinomycetota bacterium. GTDB lineage: Bacteria > Actinomycetota > Actinomycetes > Nanopelagicales > Nanopelagicaceae > QYPT01. The sequence goes on from JACPZY010000092.1 coordinate 5,478, forward strand.
CTCGGAACGAAATAGTAAAGGCTCTAGACGAGAGAAAAATTGGAACCCGATTACTATTTGGGGGAAATCTCCTACGCCAACCAGCCTTCATTGGTACACCACGACGAGTCCACGGTGAGCTCCCAAATACGGACATTGTCATGAATGACACCTTTTGGATGGGGGTCTGGCCCGGGTTGACCACCCCCATGTTGGATTACATGATTGAATCTATTCACGAAATTCTTGGAGGAGCCAAATGAAGGTGATCATCCTTGCCGGGGGCTTAGGAACACGCCTTTCGGAGGAGACCGAAAGTAAGCCAAAACCGATGGTTTTGATTGACGATAAGCCAATTCTCTGGCATTTGATGAATACATTTTCGCAGCAGCGCTTTGATGAGTTTGTCCTAGCTTTGGGATATCGAGGTGATGTTATTAAGCGCTGGCTCCTTGATCTGAATGAACTTGAAGGGGACATCATAATTGATACCTTGAATAAGAAAGTTCATCACCTAAAGAAAGGGAATAACTATTCTTGGAAAGTAACCGCTCTTGAAACTGGTCTAAATACACAGACAGGTGGACGAATCGCTCAATGCATGAAGGCATTCCCTGGTGAGCGTGTTATTGCAACCTACGGTGATGGTCTTGCAAACATCTCGATCAAGAATCTCCTTGAATTCCATGAATCGCACGGAAAATTGGCAACCGTGACGGCGGTAAGACCACCTGCGCGATTCGGACATTTACACATAGAAGGTTCGCAAGTCACGCATTTCGGAGAGAAGAACCAATCCGATGAAGGGTGGATCAACGGCGGCTTTTTTGTGCTCGAGCCAGAGGTTGCACAATTTGTTGCAGACGACAACGAGCCGTTCGAAAAGGGAGCCTTACAAAGACTTGTCGAAAAAGGTCAACTTATGGCCTATCACCATCATGACTTTTGGCAGCCAATGGATACGCTCCGCGAGAGGAACGATTTGGCGGCTATGGCAAAGGAGACCCCACCGCCTTGGTTACGTCCCGCCAACCCCGTTCAAAAAGGTCGGTAGATGGCTACCAAGAGAATTTTGGTTTTTGGTGCTTCCGGAACTCTTGGATCAGCTTGCGTGAAAGAATTACGTGAGAATCAGCTGGAAGTGATTTCCGTTGGTCGAGACCTCCGTGTGCTGGATGAAATTTAATTGATTGATGGAGCCGTCTGGGCGCAGGGAGCAAACTTCACTGGAGGCATCTCAGAGACAAGCACTCAGCAGTGGGACGAGATATGGGATGCAAACTTCAAATATATTGTGCGCTCACTTGAAATTCTCTTGGGAAAGAAATTGTTTAGCCACGGCGCACGTTTGGTCGTGGTTAGCTCGGTCTGGCAAGAAATCACGCGAGCGCAGAAAGTCGCCTATATCGCCTCAAAAGCAGCGGTTGGCGGGTTGGTCAGAGGTTTAGCGGCTGATTTGGGCAGAGAAGGAATCTCGATAAATGCAGTTCTGCCTGGCGTCGTCGATTCACCAATGACACGTCAGCATTTAAATAGCGGACAAATTGAGCGGGTCGTCCAGGGAACACCGAAGGGTCAACTCGTCACTCCTGAGGAGATTGCGAAGACAGTTGCTTTCCTGGTTGGACCCGATTCCGCAGGTATCAACGGACAATCCATCATTGTTGATGGCGGATGGTCGATCACCCGCAATGTTTGAACTAACAATCCAGAGTTCAACACGCTCCTATCCGATAATTATCGGATCAGGCGTGATTGAGGGTTTAAAGGATCGCGATTTTGTGATCCTTGCCGACATTAATCTTTCCAAGATCGCTCAAAGTTTGGGAACTAGAGTGATTGAGCTTCCTGCGGGTGAGGAGAAGAAGACATTAGCCACCTGCGAGATGGTGCTATCACAATTGAAATCACTGGGGGCAAATCGCGACACTGTCCTTCTCGCGATCGGTGGCGGTTACATCCAGGATATTGCCACGCTCGTAGCCTCTCTTTACATGCGGGGAATTACGTGGAGTTACGCACCCACAACCCTGATGGCGATGATGGATTCCTGTATTGGTGGCAAGAGTTCGATCAATGTCGGTTCGGCCAAAAACCTTGTTGGTAACTTCTACCCGCCGATGGAAATAATTATTGATCCCACTTTTATTGCTTCGCTGGATGATTCTGCAATCGCTTCAGGTCTATCTGAAGGTGTCAAGATTTGCTATGCGAAGGGTCCAGCGTCATTTGAAAAATTCTGCACTTATCGAGCCACTGTCGAGGACTTTGGTTCGACACTTGCTGCCGAATGGATTGCTCATGTACTCAATGCCAAGAAATGGTTTGTAGAGACGGACGAGTTCGACCAGGGTTCACGGAAACTCCTCAACTTCGGACATACCTTCGGACATGCCCTTGAATCGGCCACGAATTTTGCTATCCCTCATGGAATTGCGATCAACATCGGTGTGCTGGCGGCTTTACAACATCCTCTTTCTCACCAGGGTTCGCCAGAACAGAGACTCAGAGAAGAGTGCCTCGCCATTCTTACTCCGGTTCTTAAGCGTCTTAAAACGGACCTTGGCTCCTTCGATGTGAAGAAGTTCGAAGAGGCTTTTCTTGGTGACAAGAAGCACTCTTCGCAGGATTTCCGACTCATCCTCTCCCAACAGGGCACTTTGAGAGTGGTCGAAGTAGAACGGAACGATCAGGAGATTGCAGTGGTGGTTGAGGCGATGCGGAAGGCTCTGGAGATGGCGCGGGCGGGGAAGAAATGAAGGAGAGTTACGCCGACCAGTTCTGCGACTGGTTGATCGATCAGGGGTATAGCCACTGCTTTTTCGTCGCAGGTGGCAACATCATGCACCTTCTTAATTCGGCTAGAACCCGTTTTACCTGCATCCCTGTGGTACATGAGGTGGCAGCGGGAATCGCTGTCGAGTACTTCAACGAGACCTCCCCTGATTCCAGAGCATTTGCACTTGTGACGGCAGGCCCAGGTGTCACGAATATTGTCACGGCCATTGCCGGGGCGTGGTTGGAGAGCCGCGAACTTCTGGTGGTCGCTGGACAGGTGAAGAGCTCAGATTTAGCATCACCAGATTTGCGCCAGCGTGGAATACAAGAGGTGGATGGTGTTGCTCTTGTTCAATCGATTACAAAAAGAACTCTTCAGATTGAGCGACCACTGCCAGAATCAACGATTCTAGAAATCTGCAAGACGAGTAAGGAAGGTCGCCCTGGTCCTGTCTTCATTGAGTTCTGTCTCGATGCTCAAGGTGCTCCTTCAGAGATCTCACTCAATGACGGCGCGAAAGTGTCGAGCGCCATTCGATTGAAGCCCACATCCGATGAAGTCGGAAAGTTGAATGCGGCATTGTCGAACTGTGAGAGACCTATCTTGCTAATCGGTGGCGGGTTGGCTCGGGCAGAGATGGCGACACTGCTTCCCGATCTTGAGTCACTCGGTCTGCCCATCATGACGACGTGGAACGCGCTGGATCGTATTGACGCGTCCCATCCGCTCTATTGGGGTCGGCCAAATACGTGGGGCCAACGCAGGGCAAATGTCCTTATACAACAGTCCGATCTGATCATCGCCGTGGGCACACGACTGGGGCTCCAGCAGACTGGATTTAATTGGCAGGGCTTTGCTCCACTGGCAACAATTGTTCAGGTGGATATTGATCCGTCAGAACTGAGAAAAGGACACCCGAGAGTGGACTTGGCGATCTGTGCAGATGCGAGCGAGGTTTTAGGTGGAATCAATATTGAAGATGATAGTTCTCGTTGGAGTGAATGGAAGACTTTCGGGAGGAAAGTCAGAGAACTACTTCCGAATAATGAGCGCGCAAACTCGCATAAATCCGGATACCTCAATCCTTACGACTTTGTAGAAGAACTTTCCCAGGTGCTAGATGGGGATGATCTCCTCATCCCGTGCAGTAGCGGCGGGGCATTCACGACCATCATGCAGGCTTTTGAGCAGAAATATGGACAGAAGGTGGTGACGGATAAAGGGCTTGCAAGTATGGGTTATGGATTATCTGGCTCGATAGGTGCTTCCTATGCGAATCCCGGGAAGAGAGTGATACTCATCGAAGGTGATGGTGGATTTGCACAGCATATTCAGGAGATCGGAACTGTCGTCGCGGGCCATCTGCCGATAAAGATCTTCATCTACGAGAACGAGGGATATGCGTCCATTCGGATGACTCAAACCAATTATTTTGGGGGCGAGTATGTCGGTTGTGATCGATCAACGGGGTTAGGGCTTCCCAACTGGGAGAGTCTTTTTACATCCTACGGAATCAGAACACTCTCGCTGGATCCCTCCGATCCATTCTCCGATTCAGTACTTCAATCCTTGAAGAGTGATGAGCCAATTGCATTTATTGTTCCCATTGATCCAGAGCAGAGTTATTTTCCAAAGATCACGAGTCGCGTCCTGGAAAATGGCAGTATGGAATCGAACCCGCTACATCTCATGAGCCCCGAACTTCCAGCGGATGTGACCAAAGAGGTATTTAGGTACCTAAATGCATAGAGGTATAGTTCCTTGATGCCCACCTATTGAGGCCGAGTTGGAGTGTTGATGAACCGCACAGAGCGCAAAATGGTAGAGATCCTTGAAAAGGGAAAAGAGTCGCATGGGGTCGTCAGCGTCAAGGCAGAATTTGAAGCCGAGGGCACGCGGCCCGATGAGCTTCTCCGCTTAGTCGATGTTGCGCGCTCGGCCGGACTCCCCCTCACCCTGAAAATCGGCGGGTGCGAAGCGATACGCGATCTCCTAGAAGCCAAGCAGATAGGGGTGAAGTACATCGTCGCTCCGATGATCGAAACTCCATACGCCTTGAGCAAGTACATCCACGCCCGCGACACGGTCTACTCACCCGACGAACAAGAGGGCATGCACTTCCTCTTTAACATGGAGACGATTACCGCCTATCACCACCGCGTGGAGATGGCGGAGATGGCAAAGGGCGCGCTCTCTGGTTTTGTATTTGGTCGCGTTGACTTCTCGGGCTCGATGGGGCTGGGACGCGAGGCAATAGAGACCGATGAAGTGACGGATAAAGTGATTGAGGTATCCAAGCTCTGCGCGAGTACCGGGCTTGAACTAGTGATGGGTGGCGCAATTTCCATCGATGCCCTTGCAAACCTCAAACGAGTTCACGCGACTGGGCTCACCCGTTTTGAGACACGTAAGGTCGTCTTTGCAGGAGCATCGGCGGTCTCAGAAGGTATTGAAGATGGACTTCTCAACGCGGTCCACTTTGAACTGCTCTGGCTACTGAATAAGCGCGACTACTACAGCAACATCACGGAAGAGGATCACCATCGAATCGACATGCTGGAATCGCGCTGGCAGGTTCTAGGAAAGAGCGTTCTCTAAACCAATGGCACTTGCCAAGATCTCCACGTTATTGCGGAAGGAATCCATCCCCCTTAAGCGGGTCCTGATCACTGGGGCCTCGGGTTGGATAGGGCGAGAGACGATTGCGCTACTACAAGAAGTACTCGGCGATCAATTTGCGCATCGTGTGACTCTGGCCGGCTCGCGGGACTCCACGGTTACGATTGAGGGAGTCACGCACCATGTGCGGAAACTCTTTGACATCAACTCAGCGGAACACTTTGACACCGTCATCCACCTGGCTTTTCTTACGCAGGAGAAGGCCCACATCATGGGCGCCGAAGAATTTTCCCGCCTCAATCGGCAGATCTCAGAGCACGTATATCAGCTCTGTCAGCAATCAAATGTCAGGCATCTTCTAGTCGGATCGAGTGGTGCCGCCGATCCGAAAATCCTAAAAGCCTTCCAAGATCCCGCGAAGCGAATCTACGGCGATTTGAAGCGCGAGTCCGAAGAATTGTTCGCGGAGTTACGCAATCACGATCATATCAAGGTGGAAATCTGTCGAATATGGTCGATCTCGGGAAGCAATTTTCTCACTCCCTCCAAATATGCCCTCGGCAATTTTATTGAGCAGGCAAAATCAACCGGTAATATCCATCTGGCAAACCCAGCATCGGTCAGGCGTGCATACATAGATGCTGGCGAAATGATCGGTGTTCTCCTGCTGGACCTTCTCAAAGGGAACGGGAAACTCATCAGCTCGGGGGGCTTTGAAACCTCGCTACAGGAGCTGGCCAGACTTGTACTTGACGAGTTCAATCCAAGCGGGCGAGTCATCCTCCCAATGCAGACAAATGAGCACCAGGATGATATTTACAGTCCCGATGTAGAACCATTTAATCGGCTTGCGAAAAATTTTGGGGTGAAATTAAGTAATCTGGAGGAACAGATAAGAATTACCGCCACTTCCAGTATCTTCGCTGCCAAGTGAGAGGTTTTATTTAAAAGCCGATTTTCTCACTTACTACAAAATTTGGACGCCCCTTAACTTCCTCATAAACCAGACCGAGGTACTCACTCACAATTCCGAGCATTAATGCCTGCATACCTAGACCAAAAAGTATGAGCGCGATAATCGAGCCAAAGCCAGCAAATGGCACTCCGACAAAGAACCAGAGGATCGCTAGCAATACCATCGCCAAGAGCGAGAGGCTCGAAAGGACCAGACCAAAAGCCGAAATAAAACGGAGCGGCTTATAAGAGTGTGCAAATATTCCCTTGAGTGCTAATTCGACAACTTTCATTGAACTGGCGTTGGATACACCCGCAAATCTTGGTGGGCGATTCATCGGCACTCCCACTGAATTAAATCCAACCCAGGCAAAAAGTCCACGGACAAAGCGATTTCGCTCAGTCATCCCCCGAACTGTCTCATAAACCTTCCGATCGACAAGGCGGAAATCGGAGGCATTCGCTGGGATCCCCCCATCAGAGAGACTGCCCGCTATCTTGTAGAAGAGTCGAGAATTGAAACGGCGGAGGAAGCTGCTGCCCTGACGCTCTTGAACTAAACCATAAATATTCTCATACCCTTCTTCCCACTTTCGCAGGAATGCCGGGATCAACTCTGGTGGATCCTGGAGGTCGGCCGTCATCAGCACGCAAGCGTCACTATCGACAAACTCGAGACCAGCCGTAATCCCGCCGTCCATACGGAAGTTCCTGGAAAGTTTCAGGATTTTAAACTGAGAGTTCTTCTCTGAAATTGCCTTCAACTTCTCCCACGTATGGTCGGTAGAACCATTCTCGACGATGAGCGCCGACCACTCATACGCTGCTTCGCTATCGAATACGGCTTTTAAACGGGAAGTGAGTTCATCCACACACGCTTCCTCATTGTAAGCAGGAATGACGATCGCGACTGATTTCATTATCAAATATTAGGTTGATCGATCTCGTAAGTCCACCCTAAGAGCGCATCGCACTTCAACTACTTGCTACGACTCTCAAATTCTCTTTTCTTCTTACCCGTCCGATAACACTCTTTACCGTGCAGATAAGTGCTAAGAGCAACCAGATGAGACTCGAGATTGTCCTCATTGCATTCTCGCGTCCGCTTGAAACGGGAATCACGATCGGCAGAAGAGTGGTCAAAATGGCAATTGTTGCGACCGAATACACAGAATCGAAAGTGGCGCTGCCACCTTTTGCCAAAGCTTTTTTGGAAGTTCCCAGGGAGAGCGCAATTGGGACTATAAGGAAGGCAGTTGCGTAATGCAGGCTCAGCGGGGCTACCAACCATAATGTGGAGACGAGCAACAAGATTGCAATCTCATCTGGGAGGACTCTGGCTACTACTACGAAGAGGATGAGTATGAAGTAGAAAATCCCAATCCACCAAGCATGTGACAGTAAAAACTGATACTCAGCATTTAAAGAGGGAAATCTCGAAAGTGTATGAGTGAAGGCGCTATAGAGAGAGACATTGCTGGGGTTTATTTCCGTAGGCATCGTGCCTCGATATCCAAGAATCCCACGAGCAATTGCATTGATTTTTTCAACGTAACCTCCCTGAAAGAGAGTTGCCACTATGAATGAGGCGCCCAGACTTAAGAGGATTGCCTCTGTCGCGGCCATGAACTTTCTCCGCGGAATGTATGCAAGTACAAGGAGAATCGGGTACACCTTGAAGGCAATAAGTAAGGCCAGCAGGATTGAAGACTTACCCCACTTTTCCTCTTTTAGCGCCCGAAAGAAAAGGTAGAGGGGTGTCACGAGGAGCCCCACAGAATTTCCTCTATCGAGGGCTGCAATAAAGCCGACAGAGAGAGCAATGGGAACGAGAAGAGTTCCGTACTTGCCAAAAAGATTCTTCCGCTTCAATTCTGCATATACGGGGTAGAGCATCGAGCCCATAGAGAGGAGGAGAAAGAGAATAAGTCCAGGTTTGTATGGCAAGAAAGAGAAGACCCAAAATAGGCCCATGGCTACAGGTGGGTAGTTATTCGATACTGAGATGGTATTTATCCACGGATTACCGGCCCTGGCATAATCATGAGTCAGTAGGTAGTCCCCAAAAGTGTGCACGCCAAAATATCTGTCGCCAACTACAACATTAACAACATACCGTGGAGGCTCATTCGAGTAGTAAGAAATAAGCGCATGGATATCGTAATTGTAATATCCGCCTAGAACCCAAGCCAGGATCGCCGAGAGAACCAACCCCGACATTAGAAGTGGCAGTATCCCAATTCTGACCCGCCCACCAACTCGAATCCCAAAATTGTTCATAAGCAGAGAATAGAGGGTGAAATACTTAACCTACTAGCTCCCCAGCGTGGTTGAACCGAACTATCACTAATCTAAGCGAATTACTCCATTTGGAGTTTCTAGATGCACGGCAATGATTCCGTTATTTCCATCTGAATCAGCGGGCTCGCTCCACTCAACTTCAATCTCGCCGATTGCGGTCGATAGATCAGTCCCGAGGTAATTAGTGATTGTCTTCTCATCGCCAGCGATTTCAAATTTCAGGATCTCTGCCTGAGCCTTTCCGTCGGTCGATGGATGCTCGGCCGATAACCACTGAATAAAAAATGGAAGTTGCGAATCCTCCAATGTGTCGAGGACGCCAATCTGCCTCCAACGAAGATCTGTCCCATCTGGCTTTCTCCTGTGGCCTTCAACTGCAGTGCGACCGAGGCGGGATTCAATCTGCGAAAGATCTTCAACTGAGACGACCCATGTCAGCCAACCGCCGCCTTCGTTGGCGCGCTTTGAAACCGCTTTTCCAAATGGAGAAGCATCAGTTGCCGGATGATCAAGTGGACAGACAACTTCTATGTAATGTCCACCGGATAATGGCAATGTGAAATTGCGCGTGCCAAAACGCGGGTGGACTCCACCGTCAACAAAAGCGGTACCAAGTCGTGAACCGAGACGTTGTACTGTGTCAGCGAGTTGGTCGTGGGAGGTCACATAGGAAACGTGGTCTAGGTGCATAAGTAATATCCTGCCCTATAAAAAGGGATGCTAATTACCATCTCTGGCTAGGCGGGCGATTTGCATGTCAGCTCCGAGGTTGGCAAAATGCCCGTGAGGAAGTAGTTGTCGACCGCTGAATCCACACAGGTTGAACCTTGCCCGTAACCGGTATGTCCGTCCGCTTCGAAGGAGATGAGGCGCGAATTCTGAAAAATGTTATGTAAGTCTTGCGCCCAAATATAAGGCGTTGCAGGATCTCGGGTTGTACCGATGATGATGATCGGCGTAGTGACTATCTCTCTGATCGCATCTGGAGAAGTTGCCGGCAGGAATTGACAAGAAAGTCCACTGTAGGCGAGGTAAGGACCGAAAACCGGGGCCTTCTCTACAAATTCTGGGGCACGCACTTTAATGGATGCAGTCGAGCGCGCACCCCGCCAATCAAGACAGTCAATGACAAAGGCTGCGTCGGTTTCATTAGTTGAGTAGGTGCCATCGCTCCGGCGTCGCGAATAATCATCGGCAAGCGCAAGAAGTGTTGTGCCGTTTCCAGTTCTTGCCTCGCGCAGGCCAGCTCGCAACCGTGGCCATCCAGAGGATGGGTCATAGAGCGCCGAAGCGGTACCGAGAACGATGAGGGACTCTGTTACCGCACGACCACTTGAACTTTTAAGAGGTGATGTGGCTGAACTATTGAAGAGAGCGATTATCTCTCCGCGTCCTTTATCAAGTGGTTGCTGAAGCGGGCAATCTTTCTTAAGGAAACAGTCAGATATAAAAGCATCGAGGGCGGTATCAAATCCAATTGCCTGTGCCAGATTCTCCGCTTCACTATCGAGGTTTGGGTTTACGGCCCCATCAAGGACCATCCGGCCAACATTCTGGGGAAAGAGTTGGGCGTACAAAGTTCCCAGGTAGGTTCCATAGCTGACGCCTAAGAAGTTTAGTTTTTTCTCTTTGAGCGTGGCACGGAGTATGTCCATATCCTTTGCTGAATCCAATGTCGCGTAGTTTGCGAGGTTCTTTGTTCGCGACTCACACTTTTTGGCATATTCATCTACTTGTTGGATAAGAAGATCTAGTTCTTTCTCACTATCGGGCTTGCTATCAGCAGCATAGCTCGCATCAGTCTCTTTATCGGTGAGGCATTTAATGGGGGCACTCTCTCCAACTCCCCGCGGATCAAAGCCGATAATGTCGTATTTTTGCAGTAAATTAGCGCTAAATATGTACTGCGCGTTGTAGGCGTACTCGACACCAGATGCGCCTGGACCGCCAGGATTAATAACGAGAGTCCCAATTCGGTCCTTCTGCTCCAGAGCTTTATAGCGCAATAATCGAAGTTTAAATCTTCCTAGAGATAGATTCTTATAGTCGATTGGCACTTGCAGGTAGGAACAATCAAAATTCTCATAGCATGCGGACCAACTCAGTCTCTGACTCTGATATTCCGCGAGTGAGCGCGGGAGACCTTCGATTCTCTGAACGGAGAAGGTTCCCATGAGGATGAGAACGATAATTGCCAGAATAGAAGTCTTTCTTCTTCGCTTGGAGATAATTGGACCTGGACGCTTCATCTTATGTGAGTCATTGCAGCGCTACTGCGCTAATGCGCACATCAGCGCTTCAATGGTTAGGAGTGGAGCGGCGTTGTAACTCAGATTTGTCCGCGCTTGCATGATCGCATTTAACTTCTCAAGGTTCTTCTCTGGAGTGGTTCTTCCCGCCATCTCCGTGATTTCCCCTTCCAGTTCTTTATTAAGAAGCAACGCAGTAGAAGCAAAAGAGGAAAATTGCACCATCAGAACATCACGATATAAAGTGGCAAGGTCGAGCAGGGCTCCATCGAGTGAATCTCTCACCATCCGAGTGGCGCGAGATTTCTGTTCTTTCTCTAACTCTTTGAGAGCCTTTGCTCCCCCTGCTGCCATACCGCGTCCGGTAGCACCTTGACCCCACGCTTGGCCAAGTTCGCGCGATTCCTTCTCGGATCGTGCTTCCGATTCCGTATCTGCCTCTTGAGTTGCGAGCTCAACGAGAGTGGCAGCTGCAGAGAAAGCGGCGGCGAGAGTTGTCAAGTGAAATGGCAAATTCATAATGGTCTTTCGGCGCGTGCGGATACTCTCATCATTTGCTAAATGACGGGCGCGCCCAATATGACCCTGACTTACCCGCGCCGCGAAGTCGGCCAGCGCGGGAGAAATGCCATCTCTGCGAACGAGGAGTTCGGCCACATCCGCGGTGGAAGGTGTGCGCAGTTGGAGGTGACGCGTGCGGGAACGGATCGTGGGTAGAACATCAGAAAGGGTTGGGGCGCAGAGAAGCCAGACAGTCCGTGCCCCCGGCTCCTCAATTGCCTTGAGAAGGGCATTGGCCGCAGATTCGGTAAGCCTGTCAGCATCTTCCATCACCACAACCCGCCAGCCGCCCAGGCTCGGCGCCCAGGCCACCCGTTGGAGGAGCTCCCGGATTTCATCCACCTTGATGGAGAGCCCTTCCGTTCGCACGATTTCAACATCTGGGTGGCTGCCCGCCTGAGCGGAGCGACAGTCAATACAGGTTCCACATCCACCTGCGGGACAGATGAGGGCCGCCGCAAAGGCAACTGCGGCGCTCGAGCGCCCACTTCCCGGTGGACCAGTGAAGAGCCACGCATGTGTCATTTCCTGCGACTCTTCCCCGTTACGTGCTGCCTGCACCGCATCTTGGAGTGCCAGAACAATGTGCGATTGCCCGACCAGCTCTGCGAAGAGAGACACAGTTCTTACTTCTCTCTCGGTTTACGTTTGAGTCCTTGCGGAATTCGACTGGTTCGCTCTTTCTTTGGAATCTTGCTCAATGCTGGCAGTTCTGCAACCCGCGTAATAATCGTATGTTGAATATCCGCCAGGCTCATCTGTGCATCGACGACTAAATAACGTTCGGGGTCCAGGACGGCCAACTGGAGAAACTCTTGGCGAATTCTCTCGTGGAAGGCGAGGGGCTCTGCCTCAAGTCGATCCTTTTTCTTGAGCCGAGATAGGCCGACTTCAGCTGGAAGATCAAGTACCACTGTAAGAGTTGGGAAGAGGGACTCGGTTGCCCAACGCGAAATTCGAGCAACTTCACCAGGTTCAAGAACTCGACCGGCACCTTGATAGGCAATGGAAGAATCAAAGTACCGATCCGTGATGACGATTTCGCCCGCTTCCAGAGCTGGACGGATTACAGAATGAACGTGGTGGGCACGGTCGGCTGCATAAAGTAAAGCCTCGGCCCGCGGGGAAATATCACCGGTTGAATGGGAGAGCAAGATTTCTCTAAGACCCTTGCCAAGATCGGTGCCGCCGGGCTCGCGAGTTTGAAGAACTTCATGTCCTTCACTCTCGAGCCATTTCTTTAACAACTTCACTTGCGTGGATTTACCAGATCCCTCTCCGCCTTCAAATGCAATGAAAAGACCCTTGGTCGATGCGCCGGTAATGGATCCAAGTTCCCCCTTGATCGCATTTGAAATATCGCTCCAAATAGAAATATTGGGGCGATCCTTCATCTGCTGGTAGGAGACCACGCCAATAAGTGAAGCAACCACGCCTGCAATTAGTATTGTTATGGCCGCCCCGTTGTAACTCACGTTGGTATTTTGAATACTTACACTGTGCCGTCCCACCGCCGCCGCGATAAGTGGCGATATCGCAAGAACGGCCACGAGTGTCACTCGGATGAGCGATTGCATAAAGGCAAAGGTACGGCCGCGCACATCGTCGGCAACTTCCATTCCTAGCATTGTGAAACCAGTTACCCAGCAGACGCCGGAAAAAGAGCCGAGAACTATGACGATTAAGACGGCCAGAACTAAGTTGGGGATAAGCGCGAGAAGAACAAGGAATAATCCTGCGATGGTCAGCGAGGCGCCGAAGAGCCGGCGCCGAGAGAACTGCGCAAATACCTTAGGTCCAAAGGCAATACCTATAGCCAGACCGGTGAAAACTGACCCGAATAGAACACCGTATGCGGCATCGCCACCACCGAGGTCTCCGACAAAGGTTCGGGCAAGACCGATAACTGCGCCGGCGGCGACAAATGCGCCGACCATTCCGACAATAAGACCGCGCACAATTTTAGATTTACTGACGAACCGCCAACCTTCAAGGAGCGACTTGGCAACTCCAACTTCGCTCGCGTTCTTCGATGCAGCTCCCTTTGGTATTTCATGCAGACCCCAGGCGGTCCATGCCCCGAAGGCGAAACTCGCTGCATTGATATAAAGCGCCGAATCGACTGAGTCGATTGTAAAGAAAGGTAGCGCACTTGCGAGCGCGCCATTTACAAGTGCTAAGAAGGAGAAGAGAACGGCGGCGATCGGCGCGCTGCCGTAGGCGGCTAATAATGAGACTTGATTGGCACTCTCCAATTTCTCCTTAGGCACTAAATTCGGAACACTCGCCTCTTTTGCCGGCGACCAGAAGAGGGTGACACACTCAACCAGAATGGTGGCGATGTAGAGCCAGAGGTAATTACCGATGATAGGTATTGAAATGTAAAAACCGGCACGGATAATATCCGTGACAATCATCAACCGACGGCGATCGAAGCGATCGGCGATTACTCCAGCAAGTGGTCCGAGGAAGACAGATGGGACCAGGCGGGCGATGAAAACACCCGCGATCGCAAAGTTAGCCTTTGCGTAGTTGCCTCCTGAAAGTTGCTGGGCCATGGCCGTTGTCGCCAGAAGACCGAGCCAGTCCCCCAGGGAGGAGAAAGCCATCGATCGCCAGAGTTTGCGGAAGGCAGGGATGGCCATGACACCGCGCGTCTGATCCGGCGCGGGCGGGGTGGGGGTCGGAAACGAGCGTGCCACGGGGTAAGGGTAGTGGGAACTGGCTATTTACTAGCGGTAACTGGTCTGGCCTTACCGGTCGCAGCCTTCTTTGCCGCCTTCTTTGCCGCGGCCTTTTTCACAGTGTTTTTCGTGAGGGTTGGGGCACTTTTTGCCGCCTTCTTTCTTCTCGATTTCTTAGCTCTCGGGGTTCCGCCATTCTCGGCTTCCCAGGCACGACGGCCGGCCAGTAATTCCAGGCCTCTCTCCAGGGTCAGTCCTTCAAGATTGTCACCGCGCCGCAGGGTCGCATTTGTCTCGCCATCGGTGACATACATTCCAAACCGTCCATCTTTGACGATGACCGGTTTCTGCGTCGATGGATCGAGGCCCAATTCTTTGAGAGGTGGCTTGGCGACACCTCTGCGTCGCACCTTGGGTTCTTTATAAATTGCAACGGCCTCATCGAGAGAGAGTGAGAAGAGTTGTTCTTCACTTGTGAGCGTCCGTGAATCGGTGCCGCGTTTCAAGTATGGACCGTATCGTCCGTTCTGCACCGTGATGATCTCGCCAGTCTGCGAATCTGTCCCAAGAGTTCGGGGCAGGGAGAGTAATTTCATCGCATCTTCAAAAGTGATGGTGTCCAATGTCATTGTCGAAAGAAGGGAAGCGGTCTTTGCTTTCTCGCCCTTCTTCGCGTCCTCTGGCAGCACTTCGGAAACATAAGGTCCAAAGCGTCCCGACTTTGCAATCAGATCGAGCCCAGTATCTGGATCGACTCCGAGCTCGCGCTCTCCTGATGGCTGGACCAGAATTTCCTTGGCCACTTCTAAAGTCAGTTCATCCGGAGCCATCGTCTCTGGGATGTTGGCCAGCTTTCGGTCATCGCCCTCACCCGCTTGCAGATAGGCGCCGTAACGACCCACTCGAATTTGGATATCATCGCCCAGACGCATCGTATTTACTTCGCGTGCGTCAATCGCACCAAGATCTGCAGAGAGCTCATTTAAACCTGGCTGCCCATCATGGCCGTAGAAGAAATCTCGGAGCCAATCGACGCGCTGCGCTTCACCCGACGCGATCTTGTCAAGGTCCTCTTCCATGCTGGCCGTGAATTCATAATCAACCAACTTTGAAAAATGCTGCTCAAGGAGCCCTGTCACCGAGAAGGCGAGGAAAGTAGGGACAAGTGCCCTTCCACGTTTGTAAACATAGCCGCGGTCTTGAATTGTCTGAATGATGGAGGCGAAAGTGGAGGGTCGTCCGATACCGAGCTCTTCCAATTTCTTCACTAAAGTCGGTTCGGTATATCGGGCCGGAGGCTTGGTTTCGTGCCCTTCGCACTTATATTCCGCTACTTTTATGACCTGTCCGATGCTCATGGCAGGCAGGCGACGGTCCTCGTTCTCCTCATCGCGCTTTTCATCTCTAGCGTTCTCATAGGAATCGTCGTAAGCGGCAAGGAAACCGTGAAAAGTAATGACAGAGCCGTTGGCTCTAAAGATGGTCTCTTTTCCGTCATTGGTTGCGGCTTCAAAATCCACCCGCATCTGCATCTTCTTGGCATCGGCCATCTGCGATGCGACCGTTCGTTTCCAAATTAAATCATAGAGGGCAAATTCATCTCGCGAGAGTTCTGGCGCAAGCTCTCCGGGTGTGCGGAAACTATCGCCGGCTGGGCGAATCGCTTCATGTGCCTCTTGCGCATTCTTAGTTTTACTTGCATAAACCCGGGGAGAATCGGAGAGATGATCAGCGCCATAAAGTGCCTTGGCTGCATTTCGCGCGGCAGTAATTGCTTGCGCAGAGAGATTGACCGAGTCGGTACGCATATAAGTGATGTAGCCATTTTCATAAAGACGCTGTGCAATACGCATTGTGATCTGCGCACCCCATCCCAGCCGTCCACCTGCATCTTGCTGCAATGTAGAAGTAGTAAAAGGCGGCTTCGGCCGTTCGGTCCTGGGCGACTCTTCGATTGACTTTACTGTTAAGGGTGAACTTTGAAGTGAGCTGACTAAATCTTCTGCACTAGCTTCATCGAGAACCAGTATGTTGACAAGTGACTTCTCCTTTACCGCGCCATCGGCACCAAAATCACTTGTCGCGGCGACCCGCTTGCTATCCACGCTTATAAGGCGTGCATTAAATCCAAGTTCGCACTGTGCAGAGAGATCCCACCAGGAAGATGAGATAAATGCCATCCGCTCTCGTTCTTTCTCCACAATAAGACGCGTTGCCACTGATTGGACTCGTCCAGCCGAGATACGTGGCATGACTTTCTTCCAGAGCACTGGCGAAAGTCGGTACCCAAAGAGCCGGTCTAATACGCGCCGCGTCTCTTGCGCATCGATGAGGTGGTAATCCAGATCGCGGGTCTCATTGACTGCTCTCTGAATCGCTTCTTCTGTGATTTCGTTAAAGACCATCCGCTTAATGGGAATTTTTGGTTGGAGCACTTCGACCAGGTGCCAGGCGATTGCTTCACCCTCGCGGTCTTCGTCCGTTGCCAGGATCAATTCCGCGGCGCCCTTCATGAGCCCCTTCAATTCAGCCACCTTGGCCTTCTTATCCGGGTTAATCACGTATAGCGGGGCAAAATCCTCCTCAATATTGACGCCCTCCTTGGCCCAGGCGATCCCTTTGTACTCCTTAGGGATGTCAGCGGCACGCTGTGGGAGATCGCGGATATGGCCGACACTAGCCTCGACGATGTACTCGTCGCCGAGGTAGCCGCCAATTTTCCGCGCTTTAGCAGGGGATTCAACAATCACCAGCTTCTTAAGGTTTTTTGCCATAACCGCCTTCGGTATTTCAGGAGACGAAACCGTACCCCTTAATACTCAATCATTGTTGATTTGCGGCGGTTATGAATGAGCGCTCCCACGATTACCGCGAATGCAGAGAGGCCGATGATGGTACTTGTTGCACTTTGACCACCGAGTGACATGCTCACAATCGCAGGAGTAATCAAGAGACCGACCAGGTTCATAACCTTGATCAATGGGTTGATTGCTGGACCTGCAGTGTCCTTAAATGGATCACCGACGGTGTCACCGATAATGGTTGCGGCATGTGCCTCTGAACCTTTACCGCCGTAATGACCATCTTCGACCATCTTCTTTGCGTTGTCCCAGGCACCACCTGAGTTGGCTAGGAATACGGCCATTAATGTTCCGGTTCCGATTGCGCCAGCGAGATAGGCGCCAAGTGAACCCACACCAAGTCCGAAGCCGACAGCGATGGGTGCCATAACAGCAAGAAGTCCTGGGGTTGCAAGTTCACGGAGTGAGTCACGAGTGCAAATGTCAACAACGCGACCATACTCGGGCTTCTCTGTGCCTTCCATGATTCCCGGATGTTCGAGGAACTGCTTACGAACTTCCACAACAACAGCGCCCGCTGCGCGCGATACGGCGTTGATTGCTAGACCTGAGAAGAGAAATACCACAGCAGCACCAATAATGAGGCCCACGAGGTTCCGCGGATTTGCGACATCAAGCACTCCTTGGAATTGAAGTGCGAGATTGGCTGCATTCTTGCCAGCAGACTCAACTGCACTCTTGATTGCATCGGTAAATGCGCCAAAGAGCGCCGTCGCAGCGAGTACCGCGGTCGCGATGGCAATTCCCTTTGTGATTGCCTTGGTGGTATTGCCAACAGCATCAAGTGAAGTGAGGATCATTGAACCTTCACCCACAACATCCCCGGACATTTCTGCAATACCTTGTGCGTTATCAGAGATAGGTCCGAAGGTATCCATCGCGACGATTACACCAACAGTGGTTAACAAGCCGGTACCGGCGAGCGCGATAGCCAGAAGTGAAAGTACGATGCTTCCGCCACCGAGTAAGAAGGCGCCAAATACTGCGGATGCGATCAGAATCGCCGAATAAACAGCTGATTCGAAGCCTACGGAGATACCCGAAAGTAGGACGGTTGCTGCGCCCGTTTGAGATGAAGCAGCGACGTCATTGACTGGTCGACGGCCCACTGAGGTGAAGAAACCAGTGAGAACTTGAATAGCTGCTGCGAGAACGATGCCGATTAATACTGCCCCGAAGGCAAGAACTCGTGGATTGGTTTTTCCAGCTTCAGCTACAGCAGCGGGAGAGAGGCCTGTAAGCAGACTGAATTCGCTTGGAAGATAGGTAAAGGTTGCAAGTCCCGTAAGAACAGCACTGATAACTGCTGACATGAAGAAGGATCGATTGATTGAATCCATGGCAGTCTTATCTGTGCTGCGCATACGAGTAAGGAAGATTCCGATTACTGCAGTGACAGTTCCGATTGCGGGAACTATCAATGGGAAAATTAGTCCCGCATCACCAAAGCCCGCCTTACCAAGAATCAATGCCGCCACAAGAGTTACGGCATACGATTCAAAGAGATCAGCGGCCATACCGGCACAGTCGCCAACGTTATCTCCCACGTTATCTGCAATTGTCGCGGCGTTACGTGGATCATCTTCCGGAATATTCTTCTCAACTTTGCCAACGAGGTCGGCTCCGACGTCCGCTGCCTTGGTGAAGATACCTCCGCCAACACGCATGAACATCGCGACCATCGCCGCGCCAAAACCAAATCCCTCCAGTACTGCTGGTGCGTTCTCGCGATAAATAATGACAACGAGCGAAGCTCCCACGAGACCGAGACCAACAGTTGTCATTCCAACGACGCCACCGGTTCGGAATGCAATTCGTACTGCCTTCTCTGCTGATCTCTGTCGTGCCGCTTCTGCAACGCGTACATTGGCGCGGACGGCAAGCCACATACCGTTGTATCCAACGAGTGCACTAAAAATTGCGCCGACTAAGAAGAAGATAGAACGTCCGAAGCGGATATCTGCCGCACCAGGAAGAGAAAAAAGGAAGAAGAAAACGATTCCAACAAAATAGGAGAGTGTTCTAAATTGACGGCCGAGGTAAGCGGCAGCGCCCTCTTGAACCGCGGCGGCAATTTCACGCATTTTCTCTGTGCCTTCATCGGCAGCTAAAACCTGCGCTCTCAATGCCCAGGCAATAGCCAGGGCGGCAAGTGAGATGGCAAGGACGATATAGACATATGTGAGGTTTGTTCCGGTGACTTGCACGAGAGAGCTAGCAGCTCGCATTTCTCCTCCATTGGAGATCGGGGGCAAAGATGACCAGAGTGTACGCATAGAGTCCGCCCTAACCCCAAATCGCCCTCGGTTGTACCTATCTATTGCGCCACCCCCCGCCAAACTGCGCCATCTCATGGGTGCGCTCGCGATTAAAAAACGGAATCGCTACGCCTCGCCCATGTCGATTTCGCCTTTGGCCAGATGGGGTTATGGTTGCGACCTATGAACCTCCTAGATGCTAAATCGATCATCGCGGATCTAGGACTTCTGGGAATCCTGGGAGCTCTCTTTGCTGAGACCGGCCTGCTCATCGGTCTGGTTCTGCCAGGGGATTCACTCCTCTTTGTCGCGGGCCTGGCGGCCTCTGGATCGGCAGCGGCAGTACTTGGTGGGGTCCATCTCCCTGTTTTAGGCCTCTTTATCGGCGCACCGGTGGCAACGATCCTTGGCTCGCAGTTAGGACATTACATAGGCCACCGTTTTGGGCGCCCACTCTTTGACCGTCCAGATGGCCGCATCTTCAATCGCTCACGCGTGGTTGCGACAGAGAAGTGGTTGAAAAAATACGGGCCTGGTCGGGCTATCGTCCTTGCCCGGTACGTTCCATTTGTGCGCACCCTCATTAATCCCCTCTGTGGGATTGTTCGGATACCAGCATCGCAATTTTTACTCTGGAATGTTATTGGCGGAATTTTATGGTCAGATGGAATCGCCCTCCTTGGCTACATACTTGGAGAGAAACTTAAAGGCTCTATCGATTCCTACTTACTTCCCATAATTGGGGTGATCATTCTGTTAAGCCTTCTGCCGCTGGGAGTTGAGATCATCCGTGAGATGCGGACAAAGCGCCACCTCAGTTAATTAACTTCGGTAATCCCACCAATCGTTAATACGCCCCCCTTTCGATCAGTGTGTTGGTGTCCTGGACCATCTGCTTTAGAACTCGAGGCCAAGTACCCAGCGTCTAACTTCTGATGAAGCGAATAGGCAGGAAAGTCTTACAACAACGATCAGGTGATGCGCAGTGACCCATCGTCATTGAAATCAAATGCTCCCCAGGCGACTTCCCACAAGTATCCATCTGGATCAGTGAAGTACGCGGAGTAACCGCCCCAAAAGGTATCGGCAGCGGGCTTAACAATGTGGGCACCCGCCGCTACAGCAGTTGCCAATACTTCATCCACCTCGCCCCGTTCCCTCACGTTGTGTGCCAAAGTGATTCCGGAAAACTTCGAGCGTGGCTCATTCCAGTCGGGGCCAATGTCGTCAGCGAGATCTTGGTATGGGTAGAGCGCGAGTGTGACGCCGTGTGTTTGGAAGAAGACGATACCGCTTGCAGGCGACCGGGTGGTTGACAGTTTAAGTCCATCCCTATAGAAACGGCACGAACGCTCAAGATCCGCCACACCTAAAGTGATAATCGAAATACGGGGTTCCATTGTCGGAGATTACTACTCATCTAGTACTTCCCGCCGAAGGCGGTGCTACACACTTACGTCAAAGTTCGGATAGCAAATGTCTACGAGAAAGAACCGTACTGCCCCTGGCAATTCCACCAATCGTTAATACACCTCCCTGAACACAATGATCCTGAAAAGATGCAAAAGATGAACTGCCCCAAAATCACCGATAGAAACTTTTAGTACGCGAGCGGACGGACGCAATCCATCCCACCTGCGTTTGCAGGGGTAACTTGTTTTAGATTTTCAGAACAGACTTATCCGGAAGTGGACAATCCGCCAAAACACCAGGCAACGAACTGTTGGCGCCGATCCACCCAGCGAGATCCAGGTTGATGTAACCAGATAATCTCAAAAGAGTCTCATGGATTTCAGTGATAGACATGCGTCTCTCTGCTTTCCCGTCGGCCTCCTTTTGACCATAAGCGGGAATTCCCCAAATTACATGTTCGTGGTGTGCCACTCTGTTACGTGCAAACTGAAGATCGTGAGCAGCTCGTTCAACGGTTACACGATCAAATTTGCCTACGCCAGGAAACGCTCTGTAAAGCGCGGGCTTCCACAAAAGTTCGTCATAAATCATTTTTGTACTAGATGTGATTCTTCCCGTTTTGGAGTCTTTGATGCTTTGGAACGAACCCTTACTAAGTATCTTCACCCAGAAGCCAAACATTAGATCCGCGACGAGTTTCCCTTGCACTTCCTCAGGTGTTGCAGGGCGGCGGCTGGCTTCCCTCCCTTGTTTGATTGCATCCTTAATTAGATTCGTAGTGCCATCATCAAAGAGGTAGGGGTTATTGAACCATTTGGAGCCAAAAGTCGAAAGAAGTTCTTTGGCCATCGCACTTCGCATCGCTACCTCGACTACGCCTAGATCGTCAAAGATGGCCAACGCCACCTGACTGTTCCATCTATAGAGTTTGGCGATATCGACGCTTTGCGCGTTCGCGACGGCACGGTAACGTTGAAGCCGAAGTTCGGGAATAGTTTTCAACAGACGTGCGCTGATTGTCCAACCCCTTTCTTGACTCTTCAAATGTGGATAGTTACACTACAAGAGTAACCCCCGGCGCAGCGTGCTTTCGAGCATGACGGTCGGGGTTTTCTGTTGTTCGGTGCACGTCCACCTGTCTTCGACTGTACCGTTTCACCCAGTTGTTTCGGTATAGGCCTTCTTTACCTGAAACTGCAATCATTTCGAGAAGCCGGCTGTTCCACCAACTCGTCACTTGCAGGCACACTCTCTGGCAAAGTTGAATTCAAGTTCGAGATCTCCTCTTCGGATAATAAGATGTCCACTCCCTGCAAATCATCAAGTAATGATGAAACACGTGTCGTGCCTGGAATTGGAATCATGCGAGATGAGGTGTGGAGCAACCAGGAAATCGCAATTGCGAAAGCTGAGACTCCCTTCTCTGCTCCGAGTTCGGCAAATGCTGAGAAGTCACCACCAGTGAGTCGCCCTGCATGTCTAATACCGCCCAGAGGCGACCAGGGAAGATATGCGATTCCGTACTCCTCGCAGATTTCAAGAACCTCAGCCTCGTGACGGTACCTGGGGCTGTACTCATGCTGAACTGAAACAACTCCACCTTGCCCTGGAGTGCCTCCGATCTCAATGGCCCTACGGAGTTGCTTGCTGTTGTAATTGCTCACGCCGATTCTTTCAACCAGGCCTCTCGATTGAATCTCAAGGAGATTCTCAAATTGATCTTCAAAGACCATTGATGGATCCAGGCGATGGTGCTGCCAGAGTTGGATTTTCTCCACTCTTAAACGTGTCGTTGAATTTTCAACGGCACGGAGCAAATAATCGAGGGTGCTGGATCGGCCCCAACTCTCTCCTGCTCCACGAGTGATACCTGCTTTTGTTGCGATAACTACTTTCGCCTTTTCTGACGGTGACCCACTCCAGGACTCAAAAGCCGCGCCAACAAGAGTTTCGTTATGACCGAAAGTATCCCAACTCGGTGCATATATATCAGCGGTGTCGAGAAGAGTCACTCCTGCGTCCAGCGCCGCATGAATGACTCCGAAAGCCCTATCGCTCTCATTAAGAATCGGCGCGTTGGCCCTCGACATGCCTGACAACTGCATACAGCCGAGTCCCATCGCAGAGACTTTCCACGGACCAATCGTGCGAGTCGCAATTGTCATATTTATAGTTCCAAATCTTCTAGAGTGAATGCGGCGCGATATTCCAGACCCGCGTCGAGGATGGCCTGCTTTGCGCCGCGTTCGACGATCACTGCAACTCCAACAACAATAGCGCCTGCTTCGCGGAGTACTGCGACTGCCGTCAGTACTGAGCTGCCAGTTGTTGAGGTGTCCTCAACCGCAACAACACGACGACCTCTTACCTCTGGTCCTTCAATTCGCTTCTGCAGGCCGTGCTCCTTCGCTTCTTTGCGAACAACAAATGAGTCGATCAACCTTCCACTTCTTGCCGCGACGTGCATCATTGCGGCAGCAACAGGGTCTGCACCCAGGGTGAGACCGCCAACGGCGTCAAACTCCCAATCCTTGAGCAAGTCGAGCATGACTTCACCGACAAGCGGAGCAGCAACTGCATCAAGAGTCACACGACGCAGATCAACGTAATAATCCGCCTCTTTGCCTGAGGAGAGAATGACTCTGCCACGAACGACGGCCTTCTTAATTATCTCTTCCTTAAGAGTTTCGTGTGAATTCATACTGAGATCTTACCGACAGAAAGAGGAACCTTTACTATCGGCAGATGAATCAGGAGCAGTTGCAGCGGCTCGAAATTGCGCGCCTCTTTCATCGATTTGGTTTTGGGCCAAAGCCCGGAGAATTTGCTGCTGCTATTTCACAGGGAGCTGCAGCGACAAGATCCCAACTCCTCACCGTTCCACAGAGTGATAAAGGCCTGGCATCAATACGGGAGCCACAATTAACAGACCTCGGCAAATTCCCGCCACCTGGTACAACAGCTCGTGCCGCATTTGCTACGGAAATGCGACGCCAGCGTAGAGATCTCGCCATCTGGTGGTTGGACAGAATGGCACTGGCAGATAACGCTCTCACTGAGCGAATGACCTGGTTCTGGCATGGACATTGGGCCACCTCGATCGGGAAAGTGGAGTACGCCCTGCCAATGTATCTACAGAACCAGAGACTTCGCGCCAATGCTCTCGGGAATTTCGCCGACCAAGCACGCGCCATGATTCTCGACGGTGCCCTCCAATACTGGCTTGACGGTGGGGATAACACTGTGACTGCGCCAAACGAAAATCTCGCGCGGGAATTTATGGAGCTCTTCACCCTCGGTGTTGACCGATATTTTGAAACTGACGTCCAAACTGTGGCCCGAGCGCTAACGGGTTACCGGGTAGTTCGTTCAAATGGCGCAGTTACTTTCAACCCTAAGAATCACGACTCATCGAAACTCGCATTCCTCGGCACCTCCGGAACATTTACCGCCGAGAAACTCTCAGACTTTATCGTTTCGCGAGATGATTGCGCGCAGTTCATTGCAGAGCGAATCTGGTATCGGTTCATCTCAGATACATCACCCCTGCCAGAGAAGAATGGAATCAAAACAAGTTTCGCAAAAAGAGATATCGCAAGTGCAATCAGAGCGACCGCAACTAGTTCTGCGATCTCGGATCTGAAATATTCCCAAGTGAAACCACCAATAGATTGGTTTATTTCGGTATGCAGAGCCTTACGTATTACACCATCAAAACTATCCAAACCCGACCAAGCGCTAAATTTTCTCGACAAGTTAGGACAAGTGCCCTTCTCGCCTCCCAATGTTGGGGGATGGCCCGCAGGAGAAGCATGGTTAACTGCCGGTAGCGCGCAGTACCGCCTGCAGATAGCGCAGATTCTTCTGGCGCAAGGCGACCTGTCATCAATAAAGCAATCTCCAATCGCGAACCGGGTGGATGCGCTGGCAGATCTTCTGGGAGTCCCCCTCTGGAGTGCACGGACCCAGAGCGCATTAGAGAGCGTTACCGAGGATCCAGCGCGGATCTTTCTCCTGGGAGTTTCAACTCCTGAATACCTCGTGAGCCTTTAGGAGCGGTTATGGATACTCTTTCGCGTCGGCGCTTTCTCCAACTTACTGGGGGCGCAGCAATTGCGGCGGCCGCACCTCTTCTCTCTATTGATTCGATCGCACAGGCCGCCTTGATTCGGCCACTGCCTCTGGGAACGCCAATCTTTGTACTCATTACTCTCTACGGTGGAAATGATGGGCTCAATACCGTTATTCCATATCAGGACTCGGCTTACTACCAAGCGCGGCCAGAAATCTCCTACCAGGAGAGTGAACTTCTTCCCATCGGCGAAGGTCTCGCACTTAATGGTTCCATGTCAGGGATCAAGGCTCTCTGGGAGTCAAAAAAGGTTGCCATTATTCGAGGTGTCGGTTACCCGCAACCTGACCGTTCTCATTTCTCCTCTATGGCCATCTGGCAGAGCGCTTCACCGATAAGTCACGTGAGTTCGGGTTGGCTTGGTCGTTGGCTCGACAGACAGGAGAGCGATCCCATGTTGGCGATAAGCCTGGGATCTGTACTGCCTCCATTACTCGCCGGATCTAAAGTATCTGGTTCCGCACTACCTCTTGGGGGACTTGTCGTACCGAGCGGAAAGTTGGCCCTTGATTGCCAGAGAATCTCTGCGGCCAGCGGGGGCGATTCGAAACTCATGGCGAGCGCGGCTACATCGCTTCGCAATCTTTTTGAGTTGTCGAGCACGATCACACCAATTCTTAAAGAACCCGCCCCGTCCACCGGCGAACTTCCCACGGCAAATGGCGGGAATGCAGGAGGAAATTCTGATCTTCAACAGCAACTCGATGTTGTCGCCAAATTAATTGCAGCGGGGTCCCCCACGCGAATTTGGTCAGTAAGTCTTGGTGGTTTTGACACTCACGCAAATGAGAAGGGGGCGCAGTCAATACTCCTTGGAAATGTTTCAGATTCAATCGCCCGTTTTATGAAGCAGATGCAATTGACAGGTCGCGGGAAGGATATTGTCGTCATGGCCTATAGCGAATTTGGTCGACGGGTGAAGGGCAATGCCTCACAGGGAACTGATCACGGTACGTCAGGTCCGGTCTTTCTTATTGGCGACCGGGTCAACGGCGGCTTCTACGGCGATCAGCCATCGATGAGAGAATTAGTTGCTGGTGATCTCGCAGTCACGACGGACTTCAGAGATATTTACGGAACTCTCCTTGAAGGAGTACTTAAAACTCCAGCAAGCGACGTTCTGGGAAAATGGAGTGGGCGAAGTAACTTCCTTCGCTCTGCTTAATCTTCTTTATAGATAACCATCGGCGTAGAAACTCGACGCGCTAGCACTTTAGGGGGGTTCGCTTCCAAGAGCGCATCAACTTCAACGCGGAGTTTGGCAACTTCGAGAGCCATATTTGCCATCGCGGATTCGAGTTCAATAATTCTCTTGACCCCAGCGTGATTTATTCCTTCACCGATAAGTCTTTGAACATTCCGGAGAAGGGCAATATCACGGAGCGAATACCTCCGGCCACGTCCACTGGCTCGACCAGGCGAGACTAAACCGAGACGGTCGTACTGCCGGAGAGTTTGCGGATGAAGTCCCGATAACTGGGAAGCGATTGAGATGACGTAGACAGCTGCCTCATCGTCATCCTCGGGATTTCTCATTTCTTCGTTTCTCATGATTTTGCCTTGGATTTAAATTCAGCCCTGACATCCTCATCAGCCGTCGCGGAGGCAAAATCCTCCAACGCCTTCTGCGCTTTTGTACTCAGGCGTTGCGGCACCTGAACATCCACCTGAACAAGTAAGTCTCCTGTGCCATTGGGTGTTTTCACTCCCCGACCCTTGACGCGGAGAACTCGACCATTGGGAGTGCCGGGGGCAAGGCGGACAGTGACCTCTTCCCCGCTCAAAGTTGGCACCTTGATATCGGCGCCCAACGCCGCTTCGGTGAAGGTAACTGGCATCGTCATGAGCAAGTTCTCTCCCTTGTGGGAGAAGATCGGATGGGCTCTTACCGTGAGATGAATAAAAAGGTCCCCTGGTCCCGCCTCTCCTGGAGCACCTTTGCCTTTGATCCGGATTTTTCCGCCGTTCTTAACCCCAGGCGGTACACGGACGGTGATATTGGCGGGCGCACCGCCATCGCTAGAGAGACGGAGCTCGAGATTTGTCCCGAAGATAGATTCGCGGAAGGAGATCGTTGATTCAGTCTGAAGATCAGCGCCTCTACGTGGACCCCTGCGGCCTCCGAAAAGGTTGGCAAAGATATCTTGCGTAGAGCCATCGCCAAATACATCCGAGAAATCGCGACTTGACCCAAAACCGCCGCCCTGGCCGCCCTGAGAGCCTGGGGGAGCTCGGAATCCGCCCCGCTCAAAGAGCGATCGTGCTTCGTCGTACTCCGCGCGAGATTTCTCATCAGAGAGAATCTCGTAGGCCTCAGAGACGGCTTTGAATTCCTCTTCGAGTTTCTTGTTCCCAGTATTTTTATCCGGATGCAACTTATGAGCCAGTAAGCGGTACTGCTTCCTGATCTCTTTGGTCGTCGCATCCTTAGCAACGCCGAGGATCTTATAGAAGTCTTTCTCGTAAAGATCTTTGGCGGCCACGATTTACTCGGGATCCGTTACAGCAACGCGAGCAGGACGGAGAATGCGATTTCTATATTTGTAACCAGGTTGCAAGATAGTTGTCGCCGTTGTCTCAGTTACTTCGGTCGAAGTCGCATGCGAAAGTGCTTCATGAATTTGCGGATCAAAGGTGGTTCCGACTTCGCCAAATTGTTCAAGTCCGAATTTAGAGGTGACACCAACCAATCGATCAGCAACTGCCTTAAAGCCGGCCGTAAGCTCACCATGCTCTTTGGCACGATCAAGGTCGTCAAGTATGGGAAGAATTTCGGTAAGCAGAGCGCTTATCGCCAACTCGTGTGAGAGAGAACGATCTCGCTCTACTCGCTTTCGATAATTGATGTACTCAGCTTGTAGGCGTTGGAGATCTCCGGTGAGGACGGCGAGATCACTCTCAACCGCCTCACTCTCAAGATCTTCCATAACTTCATCAGCTAGAGATTCATTCTCTGATGGCATATCTGATGACATGGTTATTCTTCGACAATCTCTGCATCTTCAACACCCTGTTCTGTTCCTTCAGAGGCGGAAGATTGTGCAGACGCTGTGCTTGCGGCATAAAGTGCCGACCCGAGAGCCTGACTCAATGTCGAAACCTTCTCGGTTGCACTCTTGATCATTTCGAAGTTTGCACCTCCGAGTGCTGTCTTGAGTTCGGCTAGGGCTTCCTCAGTCTCAGCTTTCTTAGTAGCGGCTTCGCCCTCATTGAGTTTCTCGCCATTCTCTGCCAGGAATTTCTCAGTCTGGTAAAGCAGCGAGTCGCCCGTATTACGGATTTCTGCCTCCTCTTTACGTTGACGATCATCCTCTGCGTGAGCCTCGGCATCCTTCATCATCCGATCAATCTCATCCTTTGAAAGCGCAGAGCCACCAGTAATAGTCATTCTCTGCTCTTTACCGGTGCCTAGATCTTTCGCTGAAACGTGGACGATGCCGTTGGCATCAATATCAAATGTCACTTCGATCTGCGGAACTCCACGTGGTGCCGGCGGAAGACCGGTGAGCTCAAACATTCCCAACTTCTTATTGTAGGCAGCCATTTCTCGCTCACCTTGGTATGCCTGAATCTGCACAGCTGGTTGGTTGTCATCTGCGGTCGTGAATATTTCACTCCGTTTGGTTGGGATAGTTGTGTTCCGCTCGATAAGCCGAGTCATCACGCCACCTTTAGTCTCAATACCAAGAGAGAGTGGAGTGACATCAAGGAGTAGAACGTCCTTCACTTCACCTTTGAGAACACCAGCTTGTAGGGCCGCGCCAACTGCAACAACCTCATCAGGGTTAACACCCTTATTTGGTTCGCGACCACCCGTGAGATCCCTAACGAGATCAACCACGGCCGGCATACGGGTGGAGCCTCCGACAAGGACTACATGGTGAATTTTGCTAACAGGAATTCCCGCATCCTTCAAGACGGATTGGAAAGGCTTCTTGCAACGATCAAGTAAATCTGCAGTGAGTGCTTGGAATTGTGCCCGTGTGATTGTCTCATCCAAGAAAAGTGGATTCTTCTCTGCATCAACGGTGATATATGGCAGGTTGATAGATGCCTGCTGGGAAGAGGAGAGCTCGATCTTTGCCTTCTCTGCCGCTTCACGGATACGTTGCATCGCCATCTTGTCTTTGGTGAGATCGATCCCGTTTTTGGAACCAAAGGTCTTGACGAGGTGATCGACAAGTGCCTGATCCCAGTCATCTCCGCCTAGGTGGTTATCGCCATTGGTTGCTTTAACTTCTACAACGCCTCCACCAATTTCAAGGAGAGAGACGTCGAAGGTCCCACCGCCCAGGTCGAATACCAGGATGGTGTGCTCCTCGTCGGCCTTATCCAGACCGTAGGCAAGGGCCGCCGCGGTTGGCTCATTGATAATTCGGAGGACATTGAGCCCGGCGATCTCGCCAGCTTCCTTCGTTGCTTGGCGCTGAGCATCATTGAAGTAGGCCGGAACGGTAATAACTGCGTCCGTGACGCTCTCGCCGAGGTATGACTCAGCATCCCGTTTCAGCTTCTGCAGGACGCGTGCGCTGATCTCCTGAGGGGTGTACTTCTTACCGTCGATGTCGATGCTCCATGAAGTACCCATGTGCCGCTTTACTGAACGGACTGTCCGTTCCACGTTGGTAATAGACTGGCGCTTGGCCACCTCACCCACGAGAACCTCGCCATTTTTAGCAAAAGCCACGATCGAGGGGGTCGTCCGCGCGCCTTCGGCATTGGCGATAACGGTTGGCTCACCACCCTCTAGTACCGAAACACAACTATTGGTAGTACCGAGGTCGATTCCAACTGCTCTAGCCATTTTTTAAACTCCTTCTTCTTATCTCATGGGCCCCCGCTGGGGAGCATGGAACAATTCTCAACCTTGCGTCGTCTTTTGTCAAAAGATTGAGTCATGTCGACTCAAGATTAATGGGCGGGGGGAGTCTACCCAGGGAGTTTCCCCCATCCCGGTAGGCCAAGCCGGATTGATTCTCTCCTCACATCCGCGTCATATGCCCGAGCAGCAGCGTGAGCGCTAATCTTGCCCGAGCCAACCTGGACAGCAATGGCGGAGAGTTTGGGACCTTTAATTGGTGAGACAAATTCGAGAGCCGGAGCTGTCCGGTCGTTGGATTGGAAGTAGGGAAGCATGTCGGAGGCGATGGATGAAAGTGGTCCGGAGAGTTTCGCACCTTTGATGAGGTAGGGGCCAGATGGCGGAACCGCCGCAGAAATAACTTTGATGGCCGCAGGCGAGACCGCATAGGAAATGAATTTTTTAGCGGCCGCGAGATGTTTGGTGCTCTTTGGAATGAAAAGACCGTTGGGCATCCAGACCGTTAGTCCATTACTTGCCGCCGACGGACCAGGTTGGGCAAAGAAGCCAATGTTCTTGGCTTGCTTGGGATAGTTCTTCGCAAGATCAGCAGCAACAAAGGGATTGGCTGTGGCGAAATCCTTGTTTATATACCCAGCCTTGTAAACATCCTCTAAATGTTGGAACCCGACCATCGCGGCAGGAGTGTCGGCGATTGTGGTCCTGTTCGCTGTATAAACCGCAGCAAAATTTGGGAAAGCTGCCTGGACGTTAAAGAAGTCGGATAGAACGAATAATTGAGCTGTCCACGTATCTTTATAGGTGGCAATAACGGGTGTAATTCCAGCCTTCTTTATCACTGCGTTATTTTTCATGAACTGGGACCAGGTAAGAGGAATCTTTAAACCAAGTTTCTTGTATACCGACTTGTTGTAAAGGATGCCGCCACCCATTGCACTTCCAACTGGGGCCCCAAAAACTCTTGTGCCTGTCGAGACGGCGGGGTAATAAGAGGAGAGCACGCTGGACTGCCAACTCTCGTCGGTGAGTTCGACTAAATTGACCACGGGGTCGAGTGCCTCAAAAAGAGATCCGCTGTAATAGAGGAAGACGTCATCCATTTTCCCTGCGGCTATTCTCTTTTGAACGAGATCCACCGCCTGAACCCCAGTCGGCCCAATATTTACCTGGACACGGATCCTCGGATTCTCTTTCTCAAAGGCCTGTGCAAGTGCCATGACGATGGTTTTATCAATGCTCTCACCATCGGTGTAGACAGTAATTGTCTCTATCCCCGCATAGGCACTCGGAACTAACAGGGCTAGAGCGAGAAATGGGGCGATGAGAGATGCAAGTAGTCTGGTCCAACGTCCAGCACCATTCATGATTTGCCTACTCTTCCATAGAGGCATTTCACAAGCAAAAATTTAACAGACTTCGACCTGCCTGTCAGTTCTCTGAAATTCACCGTTTATTGGAGCGCGCCGATACCCTCTTCCCTATGTCTTATTGGTTAAATCTGCTCCTGCCCGCAATTTCCTATGGGATAACTCTTTTCGCCCTTCTTTTACTCTATATAAATGGGCGAAAACTCATCGCAATCTACAGAGCCGGGCAGCCTGATCCAACCCGTAAGAACAATGGTTCCTCACGAATGGCACACATGCTCGGTGAAATCCTCGGCCATACCAAGATGCTCAATTTCACTGGCACAGGAATCGCACATTGGTTTGTCATGGTTGGGTTTGTCGCTCTTTTCGGCACACTGATAACTGCATACGGTCAAGTTTTAGATCCAACATTCACTCTCCCCTTTATTGGAAACTTTATCCCCTACGAATATTTCACCGAACTCATCACCGTCCTGACCAGTCTTGGAATTCTGACATTGATTTTTATCCGCCAGTACACCCGCATTTTCCAGAAGGGAAGGCGGTCGCGATTCTTTGGCTCCGGTTCGCTCAAGGCTTATTACGTTGAAGCAACCATTGTTGCCATCGCCATTTTCGTCAGCGTGCTGCGTGGGCTTGAGGGCGCACTCTCCAGTGACACATCGTGGAGTTGGCATTACCCATTCTCGTGGCGCCTCGTTCTCATTTTTAAACAATTACCGCTCGACACGATCCTCTCTTCGATTCAAATCGTGGCAGCACTAAAGATCGTCGTATCAATGCTCTGGTTCATCGTCATCGCACTCAATCTAACAATGGGTGTTGCCTGGCACCGTTTCCTTGCATTCTTCAATATTTACTACAAACGTCACAGCGATGGATCACCTTCACTTGGAGAACTTCCAGAAATGTTCTCCCACGGAAGACCGATTGACTTTGAAGATCCTTCTGAAGACGACATCTTCGGCCTGGGAACACGCGCGGACATTTCTTGGAAAGGCCTACTGGACATGACCACTTGTACTGAGTGCGGTCGTTGTCAATCGCAGTGCCCGGCCTGGCACACCGAAAAACCCCTTTCGCCAAAGCTTCTCATCATGGCAATGCGAGATCATGCGATGTCCAAGGTGGTAGAAAATGAATCTCTAGTTGGAGAATCTGGCCCGATCTCTTACGACGTACTCTGGTCATGTACCACTTGTGGTGCTTGCGTCAACGAGTGTCCGGTCGACATTGAGCACATTGATCACATTGTTAATATGCGCCGTTTCCAAGTTCTCGTTGAATCCCAATTCCCATCCGAACTCGGTGGCACCTTCCGTAATCTGGAGAATGCTGGCAATCCTTGGGGGGCAAATAGGAGTGACCGTGAAAGTTGGATCGCAGAGTGCAATTTCCCAATTCGCGTGGTGGAAGGTCAACTCCCCGAGGACGTTGAATACTTGTTCTGGGTTGGTTGCGCCGGTGCATACGAGGAGCGCGCCAAGAAGACAACAAAGGCTGTCGCCGAACTTCTCTACATGTCAGGTGTGAGCTTTGCAGTTCTTGGAAAGAAAGAGACATGTACTGGAGATCCCGCTCGTCGCGCTGGAAATGAATTCCTTTACCAAATCCTTGCCAAGGAAAACCTGGAAACTTTCCAAGAGGTCTTTGCTGGGCGCACCGATAAAGGAAGAAAGAAAATAGTTGTTACTTGTCCTCATTGCTTCACGACCATTGGCCGCGACTACGCGCAAAGTGGATTCGAGTTGGATGTCGTTCATCACACCCAACTTCTCAATCAACTGGTCCGCGAAGGAAGACTCACCCCTGTAAATAAGAGCGAAAAGAAGTTGACCTACCACGACCCCTGTTACTTAGGTCGGCACAATCAGATTTACGAAGCACCCCGCGAACTCCTCGAAGCCACCGGTGTTGAAATTACAGAGATGCCGCGAAACCGCGAGCGCTCATTCTGCTGTGGTGGCGGAGGTGGACGGATGTGGATGGAGGAGAATCTCGGCACCCGGATCAACCTCAACCGTGTCGATGAGGCGATCGCCACGGGCGCAGAGGAAGTTGCTGTGGCATGTCCTTTCTGCCGCGTCATGGTGAGTGATGGTGTGAGTGGGCGGGAGAGTGATGTCGAGGTGCTCGATGTGGCCCAGGCCCTTCTTCGTTCGGTCAAACCTTCGGTCTCAGAAGGCCGGCTGAGCGCAGATACGTAAAGCGAAGCAGTATCAAGCTAGACGAGCTTCCGAGACGAGAGGCTTCACGCTAACTCCGTTTTTCAGGTCTGGGAAGGATACAGAGCAGGAATACGGTCTATTCTCAGATAGTTCCCAGATCCAACGGGCACTATCGGCACCAAGAGGTGATGACTATGACGACTCTCAAAGAGCGAGCAGTGCAGCAGGAATCTACGGAAGTTACGACCCATCGGATCTTGGTGGTGGATGACGAGTCCAGCATTAGTGACCTGATTTCTACCAGTCTCCGTTTCGTCGGGTTCGATGTACGGACTGCGGCCAATGGAGCCCAAGCGCTCCAGGTCGCCGAGGAATTTCAGCCTCATGCCATCGTTCTTGATGTCATGCTTCCCGACCTTGACGGGTTTGAAGTCTGTCGGCAGTTGCGTAGCGAGGGCCACACAGTCGGAGTTCTCTTTCTCACCGCTAAGGATGGCATGGAGGACAAGGTCGCTGGCTTAACAATCGGCGGCGATGACTATATGACCAAGCCTTTCAGTTTGGAAGAGTTGGTTGCACGTCTGCGCGCACTTCTCCGACGCACAGGAGCGATTGAATCCCTCCCCGACGATGAGAAAATCCGTTTCGCCGATCTAGAGTTGGACGAAGCTACCCATGAAGTCCGTCGCGCGGGACAGTTAATTGATCTCTCCCCGACCGAGTTCCTGCTTCTTCGTTACCTTTTAATTAATGCCGACCGGGTTGTGTCAAAAGCTCAGATTCTTGATCATGTCTGGCAGTACGACTTCCGTGGCGACGCGGGAATTGTTGAGACTTATATTTCCTACCTACGGAAGAAGATTGACATCTTCGATCCTCCGCTCATCCATACCGTTCGCGGTGTTGGTTATCGGTTGCGCATGCCTCCTAAGCTTTAATGGCTTAAGACCTCTGCGCCTATAAACTTCAGCCATTATGGCCTCCCCACTTCGCAAGGTTTCTAATCCCCTTAGTTTGTGGAGTCTTCGTAATCGTCTCATTGTGGGTGTTGTCGCGCTCTCCGCTCTTGGCTTTATTGCATCAGATGTGGCAGCTCGCAGCGCACTCCAGTCATACCTCATTAATCAAGTTGATGCTCAACTCACAAGTGTCGCCGGTGGATCGACTCTCCGTCTTGATCGCGCCGGAATTGCCCAAGATGAGAACAGTTCGATGATGGTGGATCCCCAATCAGGGAATGACAATGGAATGACTTCCACAATGGAGGGCTCCGGAACTGCGGCAATGCAACCCTTGCGGCAAGTTCCAACAGCAATGTCAGTCACCCTGCTCAATCCCGATGGCAAAGTTATAGGAGTCATCGGAGGCGACCTCAACACTCAGGCAATCACAAACTTTATCGGGGGATTGACTCCGGCCAAAGTATCAGAACGTAAGAATCGGCCTTTTACCCTGGATGTGCCCGGTGCTGATTTCCGCGTGCTGGCGCGTGTGCTTCCATCTGCTCTCGGTAGCGTTGTCGTGGCGCAATCCTTGGACAACATCGACAAGACTCTTCATCGCCTTCAGTTCCTATTTATTATTATCGGACTGATCGCTCTCCTTCTTATTGCGCTGGCATCTCGTAAAGTAATTTCGATCGGACTCAAGCCATTGGAAGCTGTTGAAACTACGGCGGAGTCAATTGCTGCGGGCGACTTGTCTGCCCGTCTTCCGAAGGCAAAGCCAGATACGGAGGTCGGTCGACTTGTGGAATCACTTAACCAGATGTTGGCACGCATCGAGGAATCCTTTGCTGCTCGTAGCGCTAGCGAAAACCGTCTCCGTCGCTTTGTTGCCGACGCAAGTCATGAACTTCGTACTCCCTTGACTGCAATCCGCGGATTTGCCGAATTGCATCGTCAGGGTGCGGTTAAGGGAGAAGATCAGACCAAGGAGTTGATCGGACGCATTGAGAAGGAATCCTTACGTATGGGATCTCTTGTCGAAGATCTCTTACTACTTGCAAGACTTGACCAGGCGCGGGATTTGAAAAAAGAACCAGTAAATCTAGTTGAAGCAGTACGGGATGCCGTAGCCTCTGCACAGGCGGCGGGGCCCAATCACCCAATCACTTTGATGGTTCCAGATGAGGACTTTTACGTACTCGGTGATCCAGATCGAATCCACCAAGTGGTCGCTAACTTGCTAGCAAATGCACGAACACATACAGAACCTGGTACACCAATTAACGTCGTGGTTTCGTACTCCCACGAAGGTACAACTATCTCTGTCGCTGATAAAGGTCCTGGGTTGAGCACGGAAGA
>JACPZY010000093.1 GCA_016195215.1 Actinomycetota bacterium
AGAAGCAATGTGAATATTAATGAGTAACGAGATCTACGCGGATGGGTCATGCGTAGAAGGGTAAAAGTGTGAGCATGGCCTCTACGTTCAATCACCATTCGTTGTGGAAAGCGCAACCGCCTCGCCGTATGGTGCTCTCATGGCATATAGAGACGGCGACGGGTGGGTTCAGTGCCGCTGTGGAGGTAGGCATTGGGGCTTACATGGAGCTGCGGGGCTCCTCCTCGTTCGGGATAGAACCATCCTTCTGCAACATCGTTCTGAATGGGTACATAAGGGCGATACGTGGGGGATCCCGGGTGGTGCTCGTGATTCACATGAGAGCGTCGCCGAAGCGGCTCTGCGAGAGGCAGTGGAGGAGACAGGAATTGACCCGACATTGCTCCGCATCCGTTCAACGCACACCGATGACCATGTGGATTGGCGCTACGACACTGTTGTAGCGCAAGCAGATTCCGAACTCTTCCCGCACGAGATGAATAATGAATCTCAAGAATTACGGTGGATTGATTGGAGTGATATTGATGCGATGCCGCTGCATCCGAGTTTCGCAAAATCGTGGCCAGCTGTACACGCAATTCTAGAGCGCGATTTTTAGAGTAGCAATGCTGGGGATGAGAAGGTTGGCACCACCGCAATCACTTTATAGACTGATGGAGACGGCGCAATGAATCCCGAACAATTTTCCCATCGGAAGTTCTCCATAATGGTGGCATGGAGTTGAGAAGCACCGAACCGTATCTCTTTGTGATAATTCGCGAATCGAGGATCGCCACAACCCCGCGATCTTCCATTGAGCGGATGAGGCGTCCAGTTCCTTGAGCAAGAAGAAGTGCCGCACGGGGAAGAGAGACTTTCATAAATCCACTTCCACCCTGGGCATCGACCTCCGCAGCACGAGCTGACATCACAGGGTCATCGGGCCTCGGAAAGGGAATGCGATCTATGGCAACAAGGGTGCAGGAAGATCCAGGGACATCGACGCCCTGCCAGAGGCTCATTGTGCCGAGAAGAATTGACGTTTCGTCCTTCTCAAATCGCTCGACTAAAGGTCCAACTGCATCTCCCCTTTTTTGCGTAATGATCTTGATAGGCAATTCGGCCAATACTTGACGGAGATGTAAATCGGCTGCTTCAACTCCACGCCATGAGGAGAAAAGGGCGAGGGTCCGACCGCCAGCAGCTTCTATGAGCTCACCAAGTTCGGTTAAGGCCTCAAAGCTTGGCCCATCTCTACCTGGCTCAGGTAGATGCTTTGGGAGATAGAGCATCCCCTGGTTTGCGAAATCGAAGGGCGATCCCACGTCGAGCATCTGCACATTTGCTGGGTCTACTTGGCCCTCTTCCACTTCCATTTCTTCCTCAGCAGCATCGCCAATAACAAAGCCGATATTGCGGGCCATCGCCTCAAAGCCTTTTCCTACAGTCAAAGTTGCAGAAGTCGCAATAACTGGAGTTTTTGTCAGCAAGTTCTCACGAAGGACAGATGAGACAGCAAGAGGCGCCAGATGGAGAGTGGAGAAAGTTGGTTCGTACCAGAGGACCTGTCCGGTTCCGAGTTTCAATAATTTTGCCGCCGTTGTTGAAACTTCATTGACGGCGCCTTTGACACGAGCCCTCATCGCAATCGAATCAGAGTCCACGATCGCTTCATCTGCGCTGATAATTTGAAGAACTGCTTGTGCTGCTTCTCGCACTTTTCGAATGGGCGCCTCCAACTCAGAAGGTATCTCGATGAGTCGACCTTGCAAGGTTGGTTCGAATTTCACCCGCTGGCCGTATCCATCCATCGCATCATCGAATTTATCCCCGGCTTCTGTCAGGGCATCAGAAGCCTTGCCAGGCATGTGTTTTCTCGCCATCGCGGCTGCTCGCAACACACGCGGCCCCGTCAACTCCTCGGTGACAGCTTGAGTTGTGCGATCCATAAATTCGTGTGCCTCATCAAGAATTACTGCATCGCGTTCGGGCAGGATGGGATGTGAGTCGACAATCTCAATCGCAAGAAGCGTGTGGTTTGTAACGACAACGTCCGCCGTCGCCGCCTTTGCCTTTGCGAGCGCGGCAAAACATTGATGCCCGTAAGCGCAGACATCTGCCCCAACGCACTCGCGACCCGAGAGTGAGTTTGCCATCCATACCCGTCGATCGACATCCGGAGCATCGTCGCGATCTCCCGTTATGCCCGGCCTCTTTGCCCAATCATGGAGTCGCTTGGCATCCGATCCCAAACTACTTATTTCCAGCAGCACATCACCATCGGGATCCGAGGACTCGCTATTCATCTTCTGCAGACAGAGGTAGTTGCCAACACCCTTGTAAATGCCATAGGTAATTTCGCGCCCGAGGACCTTCTCAAGCACCGGAACAATTCTCGGCAGGTCACGCTCGACCAACTGGCGCTGCAACGCCAATGTCGCTGTTGCGACAAGGACTCGCTTTCCATGGACCAGTGCCGGAACCAGATAGGCCAGGGATTTTCCTGTTCCTGTGCCCGCCTGAACCATCAGGTGATGGCGGTCGGAGAGAGCGTTTGCGACGGCTTCGGCCATCTCGATCTGCCCCTCGCGGGAGGAGCCGCCAATCGCCTCCACTGCGGCTGCTAGCGCGAGGCGGACCTGATCTAGTTGCTCGCTCATGGAGTGCACCTTAGTCACAATCGCCGACAGGTCTGGCGAGTTTAGCCATCGCCTTATTTCAACTAGAATCTCGGCGATCGATCATTTTCGGTGAAATTGGGAGCCAAATGAGAATTGCAAGGGTTGGGGCACGTGGGGCAGAGAAGCCTGCGGTCATAGTTGGCAACGAGGCAGTACTTGTGGATTCCCTCATCTCTGACTGGAACCGGACCGCCCTGGAGCAGGGGGCGTTGGAGAAGGTGGCGGCCGCTGCCCTTCATGGTTTCGCAGGCTTTCCACGCGTCGCACTCTCCGATACCCGTATCGGTGCGCCGATTGATAGACCCACCAAGGTGATCTGTGTGGGTATGAATTACCTCAAGCACATTGCTGAGACAAACGGGGCTACCCCCGCCGAGCCAGTTATTTTTATGAAGGCACCAGACTCGGTAATCGGCCCCAACGACGAGATAGTGATCCCACCCAATAGCACCCATACGGATTACGAAGTCGAACTCTCGATGGTTATCGGCAAGCGCGCGCTTTATCTCGCATCCCCTGAGGAATCCCAGAGTTACGTGCTGGGGTATTCCATCTCGCAGGATGTGAGCGAGCGTCACTGGCAGACAGAGCGGTCAGGCCAGTGGGTAAAGGGAAAGTCTTTCCCTACATTTAATCCAATCGGACCCTGCATCGTCACACCTGATGAAATTGATCCCCACGATCTACGTCTCTGGTGCCAGGTCGATAACGAGATGCGCCAGGACTCACGGACAAGTGATCTTCTCTTTGGCCTCGACCACATCGTCTGGTACATCAGCCAATTTATGGAGCTCTTCCCTGGCGACATCATTAACACCGGAACTCCATCCGGCGTCGGACTCGGGTTCAATCCGCCCAAGTTCCTTCACGCAGGACAGGTGGTCACAACGGGCATTGAAGGAATTGGCGAAATGACATCGCGAACTGTCGCCTACTCTGCTTAAAGTTTTACTGAACTCCCAGAATCCATTGATCGATACAGTGCGTCAACAAGTTTCAAGGTGCCGACGTTATCGCGCACCGAAGATCGAACAGGAGTACTGATTGCAATTGCTGAGAGTACTGATCCCATCGTTCCTATAAATGCATCGGGAAACCAGCGAGTTGTTACTGGATATGGCAACCAACCATCTGTTGGAACGAGCGACGAACTTACCTCGACAGTATCCACGCGTCCGTTGGGGTAGTCATAAAGCAGGCCTAGAGTGCCCTTAATGGATCCTTTCTCACCATCAATACGGAACTCACCTGAATTATCCCCACCTCTGTTTACATGGTTGGCATGAACGAGTGATGTGACACCGGAGTCGTATAAAGCGGTGCTGATCGTTCGAGTTTCCCCTCTTGGGTACTGCCCTTTCGTGCGTCCAGCGGCGCAGAAAACAGAATGAGGGTCTCCAAGAAACCAACGAATCAGATCGTGATAATGAATCGAGTGAAGCATTACCTCAAGACGGTCAAGATCCTTTGCCCATGGCCACATCTCCCAC
This sequence comes from Actinomycetota bacterium, assembly GCA_016195215.1. Taxonomy (GTDB): domain Bacteria; phylum Actinomycetota; class Actinomycetes; order Nanopelagicales; family Nanopelagicaceae; genus QYPT01. The sequence continues at coordinate 4,151 of JACPZY010000093.1, forward strand.
GGAGTCGCGAGATTGACCGTAATCGACATATTTGTAACCGTTCCGATCCAGCCAAGGGAGACCATTTTGTACGCAGCGGCGACACCTTCTTCGAAACGGAGCTGTTGATTGACTCCCGCAACAATTGCGTTTGAATCAACTAAATCTGCCATCGCCACACCTTGCTCAATTGTCGGTGCCATAGGTTTCTGAGCGAGGATATTTCGCTTTGCTTGCGCAACTTTGGCGAAGATCTCCGGCTGGGCGATGGAGGGAACAGCTATATCAATAACGCCCGCATTCGACTTTTCTAGTAATTCATCGACATTGGCATATACATGCGGGATTCCGTGTCGTGCAGCAACATCATGTGCTTTTACCTGATCTACATCCGTAATCCCATCCACGGTAAGTCCAGCCTTTTTATACGCAGGAAGGTGGGCTCCATCGACGATTCCTCCCGCACCAATAATGGCGATGGGCAATCGATGTTCCTTCGGAATCTCCAATCTGCAGAACTCTGCAACCTCTTCAAAAATATCAATCATGGCGCTACTCCGTCTTATTCTCAGCTTGCGATGTTCGGTACATAACCGTTTGAAGGTGTTCGGTATATAGAAGTAGTTCTTCATCATCGGCTCGAAATATCTCATAACTCACTCTGAAGAGCCCCATGGTCTCGTATTTGGGAGTCTTCTCTAAAAGCGTGCGCATCCCATAAATGGTGTCTCCGATAAATGTCGGCTTTATAAACCTCAGCTTGTCATAGCCATAACTAAAAGTATTCACATTGTTATGGGCAAAGAGACCCAGTCCGTAACTGAAAACCATCGAACCTGGGACTAAGCGGCGATGGAAAATTCCCTTCTCGCGGGCCCAAATATCGTCCGCAACATAAGGGTGCATATCAAGAAGCAATGCGTTAAATAGCATCACCTCTCCCTCAGAAATTGTCCTGCGGATAGAGCGATCTACTTCGCCGACATGGTAATCCTCGTAAAATTTCTCGTCCTGATTCCACACGGGAACTGCATAACGAGCCGCGGGTTCTGGATTTGGATTTTTCATATCGGCGTATCCTTCTCTTTTATTTACTTGATCCCGAACTCGTTGCGAATACTTTCCGTGTCCTCACCGACGTGCGGTGCCCCTTTGGTGTGTTTCACGGTCTTTCCATCAATACGAATTGGTGAACGCGTTGTCCTTACCGACACCTTGCTCACACCATCCAGTCCTAATCGTGTCGTCTCTTGAGTCATATCAAGAGCCTTAAATCCTTCATGTGACATTAACTCAGGAAGCGTCAGAACTGGAGCGCACCAGATATCGGCCGCATCCAGAACGGCGAGCCACTCATCGGTTTCTCTTGTCTTTAGCCGACTGGAGAGAGCGAGCATGATCGCCTCCTGATCGGTCCACCAAGATTGTGGATCCTCATAGGCACGCAGATCAAGACCCAACAATGTACCCAAGTGTGGAACCGGCGTCATGGCTATAGCGATGTACCCGTCTGCAGTCTCATAAAGGCCATAAGGGGCGGGCAAGAACGCATGTGCCGAATTGCCTGCACCACGCTTCACAATAATTTCAGGGTCGTAGAGATTGGCGCTAATGAGCTCGAATTGCAGATCCAGCATGGATTCCAGCAAACTTGATTCAACCAGACCGCCCAATCCTGTTCGCTCTCTACGTAAGAGCAGTGCAGTAATCCCATGTGCCAAATGTGTTGAAGTGAAAATATCTGCAACTGCAAGACCCACTGGAATCGGCGGATCACCAGCACGGCCGTTCAACCACGGCAGGCCAGATATTGACTGAGCAAGAAGATCTTGTCCTGGACGGTCCTTAAACGGCCCATTGGCCCCATAGCCAGTGGCACTGCCATAAACGATCCGAGGGTTTACTTTCATTACTTCGTCATATCCCAGACCTAGCCTCTCAATTACGCCGGGGCGGAAATTCTGGATTATCACATCGGCTTTCTCTACTAGCTTCCAGACCTGTTCCAAACCGTGCGAACTTTTGAGATCGGCTGCAAAACTTTCCTTGTTCCGGTTCATAATATGAAAAGAGAGGGTGTCACCATCACTCTCCAGTCCCGCAAAGGCAAGTGTTCGACCGATATCTCCCCCTTGTGGCCGCTCAATTTTGATGACTCTGGCTCCTAGGTCAGCAAGGCGCATAGCAGCCACTGGCCCAGCAAGGAATTGGCTGAAGTCGAGCACCATGAATCCGTCTAGTGGCAAATCTGGTCTTGACTTAACCATTATCGGCTCTGCTCTCTTTGGAGGTACATTGGCGTTGAGGTATTAATCCGTGTGAAAAATTTCCGGAATTGCCATCCACCACTCGCCTTCAGCACGGCCTTCCACAGGTGATTGAAGCGGCATGCAGACGTCCCACCACTTTTGAGTCGTGGGGTCAGCCGCCATTTTAGCCATGTCCGTTTCAAAGTCGCTGCCGACATATTCAAAATAGGAAAATAAGAGTTCCCCATAGCGGTAAATCGAGTAGTTGCGGATATTGCTCTTTCTTATCTGCTCGAGAACATCAGGCCACACGGCGGCATGAAGCCTCTCGTACTGGTCGCGATGAGCAGCGCTCAGTCCAATGACGGATGCGTAGCGTTGCATGGCCTTCTCCTTCTCGGTCGTAATCGATTATTTAATGTTGTAGAACTTCTTAGCAGTCTTTGCGCGCATCCACTCTTGAGCCTCAGGAGAGAACTTTGAAATCACATCTTCCTGCGCTTGCCAAACTTTTACGTAATCCCCAGCAAGAGTCGCGACAGGCCAATCTCCGCCCAGCATCACCCGATTAGCTCCAAATTTACTGACTATATGATCAACGTACGGTTGCCAATCACCAAAAGTCCAGTTCTCCCAATCGGAAGCGGTGTTGAGCCCAGACACTTTTGAGTAAACATTTGACTGCTCCGCGGCATCTGCCATCAGGGTAGCCCATGGCTCAAAGACTTTATTTTTAATATCAGGCTTGGCTAAATGGTCGATGACAATTTTCATTCCAGGAAATTTCGCCGCCAGGACGGGAACATTACGGATGTGATTTGCGTTGACTGCCACATAATCTAAAGAGAGTTCCGCTGTTTCAACCATTGAGAGAGTTTCAAGAACTTCCTTCCGCAATATCCATGCATCATCCGATTGATACTTTGAGTTTGTGTAATCATGAGTCAGGTTTCTAACACCCTTGAAGTATGGGTTCTTTGCAAAGAGCTGTAATGCCGCACGGGCTTCAGCTGGCCTATCGAAAGGAATCCAACCTACAACACCTCGAACTATCGGGTACCGCGCAGCAATATCTAGCATGTAAAAGGTGTCTTCATATGTGTCAGCGGCCTGCACCAATACTGTGCCGGTGACGCCTGCTGCTTCAATTTCTGGAGCTAGCCGTTCAGGTGTGAAATCATCAAAAAGGGGACCGAAGTCGGGAGTAATCCAACTGTATTCGCGTTCGCTTGGCACCCAAAGATGCTGGTGTGCATCTATCATTTCAGTCTTATTCATTCGACTTCCCCTTCTCTTAATGATGGAGCGGATAAATTAAAGAATCCCATATGAGTTCCAGACCTGCCTGACGCTCTTCCCAGCTACTAAATCTTTAAGAACGGTCTTCTCGTTCTGGGCTTTCGCATTGGCGGAAGTAAAAACTTGCGCTATATATTTCTTTGGCACAACCACGACTCCGTCGGCATCTGCGATAACCGCATCGCCGGGATTCACCTCCACGCCAGCACAGACGACGATTTCGCGTGTTGAGTGAATACGCATTCGGCCCTTGTAATCCAATGGACGAGCTGAGGCACTAAACGCGGCAAAACCAAGGGACTTTATGGCTTCTACATCCCGTAAAGGGCCATCGCAGACAACTCCAGTTGCACCGCGCCCGATTGCAGCCGCCGAGAAAAGTTCACCCCAGAAGGCAGAGAAGGACACCGCGCCAGTTGCGACGACAGCCAATTCGCCAATTTGGAGAGTGTCCAAGAAATCAATCGCCACACCATATGGATTGAGCTCGTCAAATGTATCGTCGGGCTTGAAATCTATCGTGGCTGCCAACCCGAGGGCCCGCATACCTGGCGCCAACGGTCGCACCGAAGTATTCATTACATTATTACGAATTCCGATAGCGTCCAAAGAATCAGAGACCATCGGGGTACGAACTCGCACATCTACTTCAGCCAGAATCATTTCTTCACTCTTTCTACCATATAGACATGCACAAAGGCCAGAACTGTCTCACCACGCTGATTTGTGACAGTCACCTGTTCGTCCACGATCCCGAAATCTTCGGGCGCCTTGCCGTGATCTCGTTTAAGAAAAATTTCTGCGTGCGAAGTAATCGTGTCTCCGATAAAAACGGGTCCAATAAAGCGGACCCGGTCATATCCGTAACTAAAGGCTGCCTCGTTTATCTCTCCAGCGAGCATGCCAACCGCAACAGAGAGAATGAATGTTCCGTGTGCGACCCGCTGGCCAAAAACTTGTGTCTTGCACCATTCTGCATCCATGTGGTGAGGGTAAAAATCCCCTGTCTGTCCGGCATGCAACACGATGTCTGCCTCGGTTATAGTCCTTCCAGAACTACTTCGCTTCGTGCCAATTTCGTACCCTTCCCAGTAAAGTTTCATGCGTTACTCCCGAATATACTGATCGTAGAGAGAGTTCATGGACGTAACATCTGCTCTGCTTACTTTTCGATGAAGAAGAATTTCATGAATCACTTGTGAAGTCTCGTATTGGACATCCGGCCATCCAAGGATGCGAGGTCTTACCCATGCTCTCTCCAATGTGCGAAGCGTGTTGGCAAAAAAATCGTGCGTTACTTCATTGAGATGGTGATTCTTCCAAGCAACTAGATTGCCCGGCTGACCTGCGTTGAGTCCGTAGGTGGTTGCTTGCACTTCAGGAAGTGAGAGAAGTTGTGCGGCTTTCATGGCGACTACAGGTTCCTTTGTGGCGGATGAAACCGCTATTCCAGCACCGCCTAATTGAGACCCACTTGCTCTCCCATCGAATGAAGGAACATCGTCGTAGTGAATGACATTCTCGCGAAATCCGTGCCGCGAGTAGTTGCTATACCCATACATTGCAACTGCATTCCCGTAATCATTGGTAGTAGACAATATTTCTGCTATATCGACGGGATTGCTTTTGGCACACCAGTTCGGAACAAGGCTCGCAAGCTCAACCATGAACTCCAAAACCTCAAAGGCCACTTCCTCGTCAATATAAGAGTCGCCACTTGTTAGCGGATGGTTTTTCTGTGCCATGAGAGTGGCAAAAGTGCTAAAAGCATCAACTGGCTTGTACGGCCAAAGAAGATCTTTCTTACGGCCCATCGCAAAAGCATCTGACCAGAAAATCGGTGCACCATCTGACTTGTCGGGGCGAAAAGCGCTGACCTGGGCGGCAGCATCAATCGCTAGCGCCCAATGTTTCCCACGGTAAAGATACGAGTCATACGATGCGCCCACGCTTGTACGTGAAAGTTCTTCAAGTATCTCGCTGCTGGAAAAATCTTCAAATGGAAGGATCGCTCCGGCAGCGACCGCATCGGGTACGTGCGGGTGGTCAATTATTAACAAATCGTAGTCGCGATAGAACTCTTCAACGTGTTGATCTCCGAATGCGAGCAAAGTGCGAGCATCCCAGTTAACGCTTACTGAACTTCTCTTGATTAATAGATCATTAGATGCGACCAAGGAATCCAAACCTCGAGGGTGGTCCCAGGTCATACCTTTGAGTTCAGTAAGGCTCACTTACGCGCTCAGTATTCGATTTATTTCGCCTGCAAAATAATCGCGAACTGCTATGCCTTCGTCAATATACTTCCCGTAATTAAAGAAGCCATGAATCATTCCGAGCATGTCCTTATGAGTAACTTCGACACCAGCATCCTTCAATTTCTTGGCATACGCTATTCCATCCTCACGCAATACATCAAATTCAGCCGTGATGATTACCGTTGGCGGCAACCCAGAAAAATTTGTCTCGGCATGCGGAACCGCATATGGATTATCGCTGTCAAGATCTCCATTGAGGTACATCTCCCAGAGCCACTTCATGCCTCGCTGAGTCAAGCCATATCCATCCGCATTTGGTACCGATGGGTTAGCAACAAACTCAGGACCGTTGCAGGGATAAATAAGAAGCTGATAAGCAAGTCGAATCTGACCCATATCGCGGGCCTTTAAAGCAACCGCCGATGCTAAGTTTCCACCGGCGCTATCACCAGCAACACCAATTTTTGTAATATCAATCTTTAATTCCTCAGTATGGGCGACCGCCCACTCTAATGCGGCGTAGCAATCGTCAAATGGAATGGGAAATTTATGTTCAGGAGCTTTTTGATAATTGACTGAGACGATTACTGAATTCGTCTTCTTGGCCATTGCCACCAACTGTGCGTCATATCGTGTTACGTAGTTAACCACCCATCCACCACCATGGAAATAAACCAGGGCGCGAAATGGCCCCTCACCTTCGGGCGTGTAGATGTGAATTGGTAAATCAGCAGTCGGGCCAGCGAAATATTGGTGATCAATTCTCGCGCCGATGCCAATCGGACCAGCGATGTCAGGCTCTGCGTGCGAATTTGAACGTGCGACAAACACACCCTGCTCACTTATATCGGGAAGATTTGCCGCGGCCACAAGGTCGAGAAAAGCGCGAACCTGAGGATTGAGAGGCATAGTAAATACTATACGATCTTTGATCGAAGGGCAGCAAGGGCCTCCCATGCTTCACTTGGAACCGGATTATCAAAGTGGCGGACATTTTCTCGTACTTCATCTCCGCTCCGGCACCCCACCAGAACTCCTTTGACTGCAGGATTCTGAAGCGGAAATTGCATCGCTGCTTGGGCGATGCTGACATCGAATTCCACCAGTACATCCCTTATCGCTTGAGCTTTCTCCAAAACCGCTGTACTAGCCGGCGCATACTCGTACGTCGCACCCGGTACGGGATTTGCAAGAATTCCAGAGTTGAATACCCCGGCGGCGATAACAGCGACATTCTTCTTCAGGGCGGCAGGGAAAAGGTCGAACTCCGCCGACTGATCCAGGAGTGTGTAGCGCCCCGCAATCAGTACGACATCGATATCGGTTTCATTCACAAATCGCGTTGGAATCGCACTCTGGTTCATACCCAGCCCGATTGACTTGATGAGACCTTTCTCCCGTAACTTTTCAAGCGCAGGATACGCCTCGTTGATGGCCTGATCAGCATGATCGTCGGGGTCATGAATAAGAACAATTTCAACATAATCTTGATTGAGACGTTTAAGGCTCTCTTCCAATGATCTCTCCAATCCTTGAGCAGAAAAATCAAAAACTCGCTCTACATTCGGATCAGAGTTTGCAAAAAATTCATCATGTCCATTTGCAGAAGGAACTAGCAACCTCCCAACTTTTGTTGACAGGACATAACTATTCCGGGGAACGCCCGCTAAGGCGCGAGCAAGACGACGTTCAGAAGTTCCTTTCCCGTAATGGGGAGCAGTGTCTATGTAAGTGATTCCGCTATTCAGGGCTGTTCGGACCACGTCCTCTGCTTCGTCTTCTGAAACAGCGGAATACAGCCCACCAAGCGCGGCTGCGCCAAACCCGAGTCTGGAGATGAAAACTCCCGACCTGAGTTGAATCTGAGTGGAGTGCGCCTGCGGCAAGCCATTACTCCTTTATCGATCCAGCAAGCATCCCTCGTATTAAGCGCTTCTGTGATATCAGAAACATAATCATGATTGGCACCGCGATCAGGGCCCCCGCGAGGGCAATCTCTGGCTTGTAGATTGGGACTGATGTCGCACCCACACCGGGGTTAATTGCTGGGGTTGACATAAAAAGGAAACCTAGTCCCAATGGCAGGGTGTAATTCTCACTCGAGGGCAACATGACATAAGGCATAAAGTAATTAGCCCAGTTACCGATAAAGGCAAAAAAGGCAAGAAGCGAAATTAGCGGTGTAGAAAGTGGAAGCGCAATCTTGGTGTACAGCTTAAAATCGTTACAACCATCAAGTCTGGCCGACTCGTATAACTCTGGTGGAATGCTCGTCGTGTAATAAATGTAGGCGAGAAACGCGCCAAAAGGGTATAGTGAAGAAATCAGAATAACTGACCAAGGATTATCTACTAAATTTACTTTATCCATCTCCACAAAGAGGGGAATAACAAGCGCGACCGGTGGCACAAGCATCATGATCAAGGTTGAAATCAAAAAGGTCTTCTTAAACCTTATATCCGAAGCTGAAATTACAAAACCGGCTAACGAGGCAGTTATAGTCGCGATAATGACGATGGTCGCTGTATACCAGAGAGAATTTATCAACCACTTAGCAATTACTCCATCATCGAAGAATTGAAGATGCTTCCACGCGTTGAGGTAGCCTTTAAGGCTCCCAAATGCAAACGGACTTCGATACGTTAATTCCCCATCCGTCTTTGATGGAGCAAGGACTAACCAGATCATCGGGATTAAACTAACGACGGCAAAAAGAACAAGCCAGGAAGTGACGAGAACGTTGCTGAGTGGGTGCTGGTGGCGCATTTTGCCGTTAGTAGATCGCTTGAAAACGCGTCTCACTTCTTTCATGTCTATGGTCATATCAGATCGCCTGTACTTCTATCTCTTTTTTCTTGATATGACCCTGAGCACCTTCAAACATATCCGTCCTGTAAATGACCAAAAGGGCGCCCAAAAGACTCGGGATTAGAAGCAGAATTGAGAGTGCCGAGGCACCTCCAAAATCCCCACTCGTGAAAGCTAAGTTATAACTTAGTTGGTCGAAAGACCACGAGTTAGCTATTCCTTGATATACGCCTGAATTCAGCAATTGTGGCTCTACAAAGATCTGAAGCCCACCTGCGAAGACTAGGACGCTCATGTAGATGATGTACTTGCTAATTAAAGGCAACTTGATCCTTATGGCAAGCTGGAAAACTGAGCAACCATCGACACGAGCCGCTTCAAGTATTTCTGAGGAGATAGATTGCAGGGAGCCGTACTGAATAAGAATCCAGTTACCAGCTATCGCAAAGAAAGCCATACCAACGAGGATGTAAACCAAATTCTCCGTTTGCCAAATTTGACTCGCCTCCGTGATACCGAAGAATCTAAGAATTGGCTTTATCGGACTCAGCGTTGGTTGCAAAATTACATACCAGACCAAGACTGCAACCGCGCCAGATATCGACGCGGGAACTATATAGGCCATGCGGAGCCATTTTTTCCACGGGCTAGGCTTTATATCTAGCATCAACGCCATGCCAATAACGAAGATAATCATGAGTGGAACAAAGATCGCCATAAATCCAAGAACATGCTTGAAGGCGGGCATGAATCTAAAGTCCTGGACAACTATGGCGAAAGCATCCCACCCACCGTTCGCATTGGTCATCGACGGCTTGGGAACTTCAAGGACGCCCATGATCGCAGGTAGCAAACCAAAGAAAAAAAGGAGAAGAAGGTAGGGAGCAAGCATTAAATACATTGCACCATTGCGATGACGATAGTGTTTTGTTTTAGCCATCTGACATTTGCTCCTCGAATTAAAGGTATCAAAATCTTCACGAACGATCTTCTAATTAATGCCGTTGCGGGTAAAAACCAGGTTGTTTGGCAGTTGCACCGAACAACCTGGTTTCCCGTCCCGTTATTTCACGTAACTCGCCTCACCCTTCAACTTACGACTTGGTTACTTCGTATCCAAGTTGTTGTGCAAGGTTAGAGACGTAGGCACCGTAGGCATCAACCGCCTTCTGGATATCACCGTTCTTTAGTATTTCTGGGGCGAAGGCAGCGCCCCAGGCGCCGTTGCTGTCATATCGAACCGGTTTCTCGCCCGGGAAAATCTTCGTTGACTGCGCCAGCATTGCAGGGAATGGATTGGAAGCGTAGTAAGTATCTTTCGAGACTTTTGCCTTCCATAGAGCATTTCCAGGCGTATAAGCCGGGAATGTGGGAGCTCCAAAACTTCCATCAGGGTTCTTGACAGTTACCAGGTTGCGCTTATCACTGACCATGAAGATTGCGAAGTCGAGAGCCTGGCGTGGGTACTTCGAGTGAGGTGAAACGGTGTAAATACCGCCGCCCCATTCACCGGAGTAGTTGACTTTCTCTCCAGCCCATATCGGCATTGGCGCTGTCGCAATACGCCCGGCTGGAATTGCAAAAGTGCCAGCCGGACGCAGTACAAACTCACCCCACCAGGATGGTCCAATATTTGCGACGATCTTCCCGGCCTGTCCGACATCCTTGATGTAACCGGCATCGAAGTAGCTCCTCTTGTCGAGAACGCCGCTATTAACAAGAGGCTGCAGTAACTTAGCAACACGCGTGCACTTCGGACTTGCGGTATTGATAACTACCCGAGTAGCCGACTTCTCTTGATTGAGAGGGCACTGAGAAGGCCAGAGGAATGAAGCGTAGAATCCTTGATCTCCCACGGCACCGAGTGAATACCCTGGGCGATTTTTGGCAATATCCGCACCGATGGCTGCAAACTCCTCCATCGTCTTGGGAACGGTATAACCGAACTCTTTGAAGAGTTTTGTGTCATACCAGAGGACTGTCTGCGCCAGGTCATTCTTAACACAGTAGGTTCCGGTTGAACTCTTGCACCAACTATTTCCGTTTCCGAAGTTCTTGACTTCGGCAGGCGTGAGTAACTTATCAAGATTCAAAGCGTTGTTGATAAGTGGGTTCTTCAATACTGCCACGTCATTTGGTGGACCAAAGACCACATCTGGCCAACCCTTTTTGACTCGGTTGAATAGCTGAACCTTTGCCAGTAGATCAGCCTGTCCATGAAGTTCAACTTTTACATTGACTTTGCCCTTCATGATTTGTGCATACAATTTCGCGCCAGGCAGACGAGGTGCATCCACCCAGATTGTGATCGATGGTATGGCTGCCTGTGCCGCCATCGGTGCCACCATTGCGCCACCAACAACTGCGGCAGTTGCAACTGCCATCACTGAATACTTGCGTTTCAAGGTATCCCCCGTTTCATTTCTGGTGTCAGCATTTCCTCTTGCCGATAGGACCAGTTCGGGGAATACTATGGCGGAAATACTATTTCGTATAGTATTTCCAAAAAGAATTTATTGGGCGTTGCGGAGGTTGCCTGGAGTTGAGCGTGGGTAGCGCTCAACTCCACTCATCCCAGGCGACGTTGGCATTGCCAGACCTAGGGAGCGAAGAGTGAAGATAACCGACGTAGAAGTGGTGCTCGTTGAGAATCCTGGCTTTACCCCTTCTTTCCGCTGGCGCAAAGGGATCCCCGGTTCAGACGGTCCCAGTGTCGGTGGTTGGCTCATCATTCAAACCGACGCGGGGATTACCGGTTTCGCCCAAGCTCCTCGCGGGGTCATTCTCAAAGATTATGTGGATCGTAGATTCCGATCAGAACTCATTGGGCAAGATCCCCTCAATAGAGAGTATCTCTGGGAACGTGCGTGGGAACTCGATCGCATAGAACGTTTTGCGCCCAATATGGCCCACGTCGTCGACGTGGCTCTATGGGACATCGCAGGCAAGCAAGCCGGACTTCCCATTTACAAACTTCTCGGCGGATTTCGCGATTCAATTCAGGCCTACGCCTCAACAGTTACCTTCGGAAGTATTGAAGAATTTCTCGAGGTGGCGGATCAGTGTCTAGAGCTCGGATATCCAGCGATCAAATTACATGCATTTGGAGATGCGAAAAAAGACGCCGAACTCTGTACGAGATTGCGCGAGCATGTCGGAGATGATATTCCGCTGATGTACGACGGCTCCGCGGGTTTCGATTTGATGGATGCTACCTATTTAGGACATGCGCTCGATGCCGCGGGCTATCTCTGGTATGAGGAGCCGATGCGAGAATTCAGTGTTACTGCTTATAAATGGCTGGGAGAGCGGGTACGGGTTCCTCTACTTCTCGGCGAAGTGACTGATGGTGCCCATATGAGTGCCGGAGATTTCGTAGCGACCGGCGTTGCTTCTGCTCTTCGCACGAGCACATTCTTACGAGGAGGATTTACCGGAGCGATGCGAATTGCGCATCTTGCAGACGCATACCACTTGCGTGCCGAGGTTCATGGGATGGGTCTTGAGAGCGCGCACCTCTGTATGACAATTAAGAACAATACTTACTACGAATCTCTGGTCTGGGGCAATCCAATAAAGCGCGAAGCATTAGTTGATACCAGCGGACTCGTACACGGACCAACGAACCCGGGTGTCGGGTACGAGGGATTGTGGGCCAATTCTGGCGTACCACATGGCCTAGAGAAATACATCAAGTAAGCCGTATGCCAATAACTCTTACGAATCTCGTTCTCCACGACATCAGATTCCCCACGTCAAAATCACTTGACGGCTCTGACGCGATGAACGCTGCCCCTGACTATTCGGCTGCATATCTTCGTATTAATACCTCTGATCCAACATTGCACGGAGATTCGTTCATCTTCACAATTGGACGAGGCAACGAAATTCAAATTCAGGCAATCAAAATACTGGCGACGAAGATAGTCGGCTTCGAGATTGAGTACGCTTTTAAAAATATCGGTGCGATTGCAAAGGAGTTATCCGGCGACAGCCAACTTCGTTGGCTGGGCGCTGATAAAGGCGTATTTCATATGGGAGCGGGCGCGGTACTGAACGCACTTTGGGATATATTCGCAAAATCTCGGGGAGTCCCACTATGGAAGCTTTTAGCAAGCATGAGCCCTGAAGAGTTGGTTGCGGCCATCGATTTCCGGTACATCACAGACGCACTTACAGCTGATGAGGCTCTGGCTATCTTGCGAAAGGCAGTTCCACATAGAGCGGCAAATGAAGCACTCCTCCTCAAAGAAGGCGTACTCGCGTACACCACGACACCCGGCTGGCTCGGCTACGACGACGAAAAGATGCTACGCCTTACCCAGGAAGCGATCGATTCAGGTTTCGGGTTAGTCAAATATAAATGCGGTAAGTCATTGGAAGATGACAGGCGCCGTTTGACGAAAATAAGAGATTTGGTCGGTCCCGACTTCCCGATTGCTATTGATGCAAATCAAGTCTGGGATGTAGAAGTTGCTATTGAATGGATTAACACTCTCAAAGAATTCAACCTTCATTGGGTAGAAGAGCCAACTCATCCCGATGACGTAATAGGGCATGCACGTATTGCTGCCGCGATTGCACCAACTCGTGTAGCAACTGGCGAACATGCGAGTTCACGAATAATTTTCAAGCAGCTCCTTCAAGGAAACGCCATAAAGGTGATGCAGATAGATGCGACACGAGTCGCGGGTGTCAACGAGAATCTTGCGAATATCCTGCTCGCTGCCAAGTTTGGAGTACCCGTCTGCCCACACGCAGGCGGAGTCGGGCTCTGTGAAATTGTGCAGCATCTAGCAATGTTTGATGCAGTTGCAGTAACCGGTCACCATTTCAACCGGGTCGTTGAGTTCGTCGACCATCTCCACGAACATTTCCTTGAACCAGCCAACATTGTGAATGGCGCATACAGGCCACCGCGTCGGTCCGGCGCCAGTTCAGAAATGGTGGCGCAGAGCATACAAGAATTCGAGTTTCCTCATGGCACTTATTGGAGTAGCCCGGCGGGAATCTCGCATGCAAGAGCATCCAGAATGAATACTGCAGAAAAAAACCAGAGGAATGGAGCACGTGGATGACTACAGAGTTTGCTGGGCTTAAGGCAGTCGTCACAGGGTCAGGTTCAGGAATTGGCCTAGAGACCGCCCGGGCTCTGCACCAGGCTGGTGCCACCGTCTACGGCCTCGATATCAGCGAAGGCGAGACTTCATCCGTGGCCACGTGGATAAAATGCGACGTAGGCAATGACGAGAGCGTCAAGGCTGCCTTTGAAGAGATAGCATCCCTTTCCACCGTCATAGACATAGTTTCAAATAACGCGGGCATAAGTTCAGTAGGCACTATCCTTGATGGAAACAGCGAGGAATGGCTCGAGGTCTTGAATATCAACGTCGTTGGCATCAGCCGAGTTTCGAGTGCCGCTTATCCCTTTCTCTTGAAATCAAAAACAGCCTCGATTGTCAATACATGTTCCATTGCCGCAACTGCGGGACTCCCCAAACGAGCCATTTATAGTGCAAGCAAGGGCGCAGTCTTATCGCTCACAATGGCCATGGCTGCCGACTTCATAAACGAGAAAATCCGAGTCAACTGCGTCAATCCGGGCACCGCCGACACGCCATGGGTTTCCAGACTTTTGGCGCAAGCCGATGATCCAGCAGAGGAGCGCGCAGCATTAGAGGAACGGCAACCTCTTGGCCGCTTAGTTTCTGCTGACGAGGTCGCTCGGGCTATTCTCTACCTGGCAAGTCCGCTACAGGCCTCTACAACCGGAACAGCACTACCAGTGGATGGGGGAATGTTCGGATTGCGTCTGCCCAAATAGGATCTACCCATTATCAAGAACGAGGGAGAATAGGTGGCCAAGTCTCGTCCCCCTGTCCAGGTAAAAATGCCTGAAAAAACGCCGGTTAAAAGAACTCCTCGCCGATCGGTTCTATCGGATGAGATTCACGAAATGATCAAGGCGATGATTTTCTCGCACGAGATTGCCCCCGGACAGCGAGTAAACATTGACGCACTTGCAGTCCGACTTGAAGTCTCGCAGACGCCGATTCGAGAAGCCCTTGCCCGCTTGGAGTCTGAAGGTCTCATTGCAAAAGAGCCACTCAAGGGATTTTCCGCCACAAATTTGCTTACCGTAAAAGAGTTTGATGATCTTTTCCAATTCCGTCTCCTCATAGAACCTTGGTGCGCAGAACAAGCCGCCAAGAAGATCGATGACATTGGAACTGCTGCGCTGAAAGCGGAAATGCAGAGTGCTCGGACAGCTCTAAAATTCAAAGATTACGATCAAGTTGAGGCACTTACGGAACACGATGCACGCTTTCATACCCTCGTCGGAAGAATTGCCGGCAACCAATCAGTTCTCTCTGCCTTTGAACGAACTCACTGTCATCTCCATCTTTTCAGACTATTCCTGGCAACCAAGAATGAACTCGTGGAATCGGAGGATCGCTCTAAATTTGTGCAAGACCTATTTGAGCAGTACTACCAATCTGACTCAGGGCAACTTGCTATTAAGCAGCACGAAGAAATTGCAAAAGCGATCATCGCAAAGAATACAAAACTGGCCAAGACCACCATGTTCTCCCACATTGAATCCTCACTCCGGCGCTTCTCCCCTGCCGCGCAAGCTCTCAATGAGGGTTAGTCCTTGCCATAATCTTGCTGACACCAGTATGGTCTGATCCTATAGGATTTACCGATTAGGAGTTCCCATGACATCGACCGTCATCACAGATGTAGAAATTCGCGCTTGTCGCGGCGGAGATACATTAAATAGCCACGACGCCGTCTCGGCCGTCCAGTTGCCTGGTGGATCTCGCCCTGATTTCACCGTCATTTCACTGACCACATCCGACGGAATCACCGGAACATCTTTTGGGTTCGGTGCCCTTGATGCCAGAGCGGCGGCGGCAACAATGTCGCAAGTGAAACCATTCTTCATTGGTCGAAGTCCATTTGATGCCGCAAAGAATATGAAGGAATTCGAACTCTTTGATCGACGATGGAATCACGTTCCAATTTATTCCTATGCCCCGTTTGATAATGCTTGCTGGGACATCGTTGGAAAGATGGCGCACCTTCCCGTCTACAAACTTCTGGGTGCAGCCCGCGAGAAAGTCCCTCTCTACGTCAGTTCCATGTTTCTGCCGGGTCCTGATGAGTATGTAGCACAGGCATTGACGGTTAAAGCAAAGGGATATAGAGGGTACAAACTTCACCCTCCGGGCGAAGTAGGACTTGATATCGCCTGTTACCGCGCAGTACGGGAGGCGGTCGGGGATGATTTCACTCTCATGGCCGATCCCGTCATCGCCTACACATACGAACAGGCACTCAAAGTGGGTCGTGAACTTGAAAAGTTGGATTACCGCTGGTTGGAGGAGCCGTTGCTAGATGTCAATTTCAATGGACTACGCAAACTCCGTGAGAAATTGGATATTCCTATATGTGGCACGGAAGTTCTAGCTGGCGCCCATTACTCGACTGCGGCCTGCATCTCAGAAGGAATCGTGGATATTGTCCGTACCGACGTCTCATGGCGCGGCGGTATCACCGCAGTGATGAAGACAGCACACCTTGCCGAAGCATTTGGTGTCCAGTGCGAGCTTCATACAACCATTTATCACGCGATGGAGCAGATCCAGCTTCACCCATCCCTTGCCGTGGTCAATTGCGAATTTTTTGAAACACTCTTCCCTTTCGACGATTTCGAATTTGGGACCAAGAGCAAACTCAATATTCAAGATGGCTATGTCTTGGCGCCTGGAGGTGAAGGACTCTGCATCGATTACGATTGGGATTTCATCGACGCCCACACCGTTGCTGTTCTTTGATACTGTTGATTAGGTGAAGGTCGGAGTTTTCTCTACGTGTATCAACTCAATTTATTTCACTCGCACAGTATCGGCGACTCGTTCAATACTTGAACGTCTCGGTGTTGAAGTAGTCGAGACTGAGCAAGTCTGCTGTGGGCAGATGCACATCAATTCTGGCTATCCAGAATTAGCAAAGCCACTCGTCGATCGCGTTGAAAAGAACTTTGCAGGTGTTGACTATATAGTCGCGCCCTCCGCCTCGTGCATCGGCTCTCTGCGCGAGCACGAGGATCGTCCAGAACTCGTGGCCAAATGCCTTGATCTCTCTGAATTTCTCGTAGATACCCTCCAAGTCACCGACGTGGGAGCGCAGTTCAACCACCAAGTCACTCTTCACACGACATGCCACTCATTGCGAGTAGCCAAATTAGGTGACCGGCCACTCCGACTTCTTCGAGCGGTGAAAGATATTGAGATCGTAGAACTACCCGCCGCAGATTCGTGCTGTGGTTTCGGGGGAACATTTAGCGTAAAGAATTCAGATGTAAGTGGAGCGATGCTGCACGACAAATTAGCAAATATCGCCAGCACCAATGTCGAGTATGTGGTCAGTGCAGATAATTCCTGCCTAATGCATATCGGTGGCGGCCTGCAACGCAATAAGACCGGGATAGAAGTTATTCATCTAGCTGAGGTATTGGCTAACCATGGCTAAGGGATATTCGGGTCCTCAAATCCCCTTTCCCGTCCTTGCGAAGGAGGCGTTGGAAGACAGTCAACTAAGAAGCAATCTCAATCGCGCAACGACAACGATTCGCAACAAACGGGCCACAGTGGTTGCAGAAGTTCCTGATTGGGAGGCACTTCGACAAGCAGGCCACGACATCAAGATGACGGCAATGGCCGATCTCTCCACCCACCTCAAACACTTTGAAGAGGAATTCTCCTCCTCCGGTGGTCATGTTCATTGGGCAAGGAATGCCCAAGAGGCCTGCGAGATCATCGTCACGATCGCAGTGGAGAACAAGATCTCCGAGGTCGTAAAAGTTAAGTCTCTAACCACAGATGAAATCAACCTCAACGAGTATCTAGAGAAACGCGGAATCGCGGCTAAAGAAACTGACTTGGCAGAGCTAATCGTCCAACTCGCAGATGAACATCCGTCGCACATCCTTGTGCCAGCGATTCATAAGAACCGCGACCAGATTCGCGATCTTTTCAAAGAGAAGATTCCAGAGGCATCGCCAACGTTAACCAACTCTCCACGTGAGTTAGCGATGACCGCTCGGACACACCTTCGCCGCAAATTTTTAAGCGCGCGTATGGCTGTAAGCGGCGCCAACTTCGCAATCGCAGAGTCCGGGACATTGTGCGTCGTCGAATCTGAAGGAAACGGTCGGATGTGCCTGACCCTGCCCGAGATTCTAGTCTCCGTCGTTGGCATCGAGAAAATACTTCCTAAATGGGATGACTTAGAGGTATTTCTACAACTCCTTCCCCGCTCCTCAACTGGCGAGCGGATGAACCCATATACAAGTTTCTGGACGGGCCATGGCGACGGTCCAACTCAGCGACATGTCATTCTGCTTGATAACGGGCGGGTGCAAACACTGGCAGATGAGGGTGGGCGCGAAGCACTCGCCTGTATACGGTGCTCCGCTTGCATGAATGTCTGCCCTGTCTACGAACGCACTGGCGGTCACAGTTACAACAGCGTTTATCCCGGCCCGATTGGCGCAATCATTACTCCACAACTTCTCGGTCCGGGAGAGGCAAAAACCCTGCCCTTTGCATCCACCTTATGCGGTGCCTGCTATGACGTCTGTCCGGTAAAAATTAATATCCCAAAAATCTTGGTCTACTTACGTGCCAAGGAGA
>JACPZY010000109.1 GCA_016195215.1 Actinomycetota bacterium
CCTGCAATTCTCGAACCAGTAATGAGCGTTGAAGTCATTACCCCTGAAGATTTCATGGGCGATGTCATCGGCGATATTAATAGTCGTCGTGGTCAGATTCAGGCCATGGACGAGCGGTCAGGTGCCCGCATTGTTAGGGCGCTCGTTCCGTTGTCAGAGATGTTCGGCTATGTCGGAGATCTCCGCTCCAGAACGCAAGGTCGCGCGAGTTACAGCATGCAGTTCGATTCGTATGCCGAAGTTCCGGCAAGCGTAGCGAAGGAAATCATCGCCAAGGCTCGCGGCGAATAGTCCCAGACGACCCACCAAAAAGTAAAAACCCTAACTAAAGCAACCAAAGAGAAGAAAGAAGGACCAAAAGTGGCAAAGGCGAAGTTCGAGCGGACAAAACCGCACGTAAACATCGGCACCATCGGGCACATCGACCACGGTAAGACCACTCTTACCGCTGCGATCTCCAAGGTGTTGCACGATAAGTTCCCAGATGTAAACCCATTCACACCATTTGATCAGATCGATAAGGCGCCAGAAGAGCGCGCGCGCGGTATAACGATCTCGATCGCGCACATTGAGTACCAGACAGAGAAGCGTCACTACGCACACGTTGACTGCCCAGGTCATGCTGACTACATCAAGAACATGATCACCGGTGCAGCACAGATGGACGGCGCGATTCTTGTAGTTGCAGCAACTGATGGTCCAATGCCACAGACCAAGGAGCACGTTCTCCTTGCTCGTCAGGTAGGCGTTCCTTCAATTGTTGTTGCTCTCAACAAATCAGACATGGTTGACGATGAAGAAATTCTTGAGCTTGTAGAAATGGAAGTTCGCGAACTTCTTAGCAAGTACGAGTTCCCAGGAGATGACACACCAATTGTCCGCGTATCTGCACTCAAGGCTCTTGAAGGAGATGCCGCTTGGTCTGAGAAGATCATGGAACTCATGAACGCAGTGGATACATTTATCCCACAGCCAGTCCGTGAAATTGACAAGCCATTTTTGATGCCAGTGGAAGACGTCTTCACGATCACAGGTCGTGGCACCGTTATCACCGGTCGTATCGAGCGCGGCGTTGTTAAGGTCAACGAGGAAGTTGAAATCGTTGGTATCCGTCCAGCATCCGTCCAGCAAACATGAAGACAACTGTTACTGGCGTTGAAATGTTCCGTAAGTTGCTCGATGAAGGACAAGCTGGCGAGAACGTCGGTCTTCTTCTTCGTGGAACAAAGCGTGAAGATGTTGAGCGTGGACAGGTTGTCTGTAAGCCAGGCTCCATCACGCCTCACACCGAGTTCGATGCTTCTGTCTACATCCTTTCAAAGGATGAAGGCGGACGTCACACTCCATTCTTCAATAACTACCGTCCACAGTTCTACTTCCGTACAACTGACGTCACCGGCATTGTCACACTTCCAACCGGTACCGAAATGGTTATGCCCGGCGACAACATTGAATTGGCCGTTGCGCTGATTCAACCAATTGCTATGGAAGAAGGCCTCCGCTTCGCAATCCGTGAAGGTGGCCGGACCGTTGGTGCTGGACGAGTTGTAAAGATCAAGAAGTAGCTGCTAGATAAAACTAGCTGAAGTTGACCCCGGCGGTATAGAAACCGCCGGGTTCAATCGAAGAATTGGTTCGGAATAAGAAGTTTAGAAGTTTAAAGAGACTAGAGGAGAAGACAATGGCGGGACAGAAGATCCGCATTCGGCTCAAGGCCTACGACCATGAGGTGATTGACTCTTCGGCGAAGAAAATTGTCGAGACAGTCGAACGCACTGGTGCAACGGTCGCTGGCCCAGTGCCGCTACCGACCGAGAAGAACACGTACTGCGTGATCCGCTCTCCTCACAAATATAAGGATAGCCGTGAACATTTCGAGATGCGCACACATAAGCGCCTCATTGACATCATTGACCCAACCCCTAAGACGGTTGACTCCTTGATGCGTCTCGATCTGCCTGCTGGCGTTGACATCGAGATCAAGCTCTAAGGACCAGACGACAATGACAACTACAGGTTCGATCACAACCCAATCGCAGGGCGCTGCCATCAAGGGAATCTTGGGCAAGAAGCTCGGTATGACACAGGTATTTGATGCCAACAACAAAATGGTGCCAGTCACCGTTATTGAAGCTGGTCCATGCGTCGTAACGCAGGTCCGCACACTGGAGACCGATGGATACTCTGCGGTTCAAATCGCATTTGGCGCCATCGACCCAAAGAAGATTTCACAGCCACAAATTGGCCACTATGCAAAGGCTGGAGTGACACCACGTCGCTTTGTTGCCGAGCTTCGTACGACCAATGCCTCCGCCTACACCCTGGGACAAGAACTAGGAGCTGATGTTTTTGAAGCGGGCGAACTTGTTGACGCCACCGCGACCAGCACAGGTAAAGGAACAGCCGGTGTTATGAAACGTCACGGTTTCTCTGGTCTTAGCTCATCACACGGAGTCGACCGCAAGCACCGCATGCCCGGTTCTATTGGAGCCTGTTCAACACCAGGTCGCGTTTTCAAGGGAATGCGCATGTCCGGTCGTATGGGTGGAGAGCGCGTAACAACTCAGAATCTCCTCGTTCATGCAGTAGATGTTGAGAAGAATTTATTGCTCATCAAGGGTGCGATTCCTGGTCCTGATGGCGCACTTGTTTTCATCCGTTCAGCTGCAAAGAAAGCAGTCTTTGAAGTTGTTTATCAAGCCACGAAGGTTGGTGCATAACCATGGCGCTTACAGTCGAAATCAAGAACGCCGAAGGAAAGAAAGTTGGCACTGTTGACTTGCCATCTGAAATCTTTGACGTTCAGACAAATATTCCTTTAATCCACCAAGTAGTAACCGCTCAACTTGCCGCTGCCCGTCAGGGAACACAGAAGGCAAAGAACCGCGGTGAAGTAAGTGGTGGAGGAAAGAAGCCTTTCAAGCAGAAGGGAACCGGCCGTGCCCGTCAGGGTTCAAGCCGTTCTCCAAACCAGAAGGGTGGCGGCGTTGCTCACGCAGTTCGTCCACGTAATTACGAACAGCGCACCCCTAAGAAAATGATTGTCGCAGCGCTCCGTGGAGTCCTCTCTGATCGCCAACGCAATAACCGTATTCACGTTCTTGACTCAGTGACTTCTGCTCCTTCAACGAAGGCAGCACTCGCAGCCGTTCGTCAGTTCAGTGACCGTAAGAATCTCCTGGTCGTTCTTTCACGCACTGAGGATGCTGCCTGGCGCAGTCTTCGCAACGCTGATGATCTTCACCTTCTGGTTCCAGATCAGTTGAATGCTTATGACATCCTCAAGAGTGATGACATGGTCTTCTCTGAGTCAGCAATCAAGGATTTCCTAGCTGGTCCATCAAAGGGCAAAGGCGCAACAGCCGTTGCTTTCGAGAGCGAAGTAGCTGCTCCAGCTGAAGCAGCACAGGTTAAAGAAGAGGTATCAGCATGACTCACCGTGATATTTTGTTGGCACCAGTTGTCTCTGAGAAGTCATACGGGTTGCTAGATGAGAACAAATACACCTTCTTGGTCGCTCCAGATGCTAATAAGACCCAGATAAAGATCGCGGTCGAGGAAGTATTCGGTGTCAAGGTACTGAGCGTGAACACCATGAACCGCATGGGCAAGAACAAGCGCACACGTTTTGGTGACGGAAAGCGCAAGGACACCAAGCGAGCAATCGTGCAAGTAGCAGCCGGCGACCGTATCGACATCTTTGGAGGCCCAGTTTCCTAACGGAGACCGGGACTACAGGAATAGGACAAGGGAAAGATAATGGCACTTCGTAAGTTAAAGCCCACGACCCCGGGTCAGCGCGGCGCGAGCGTTCCAGATTTTGCTGAGCTCACACGCACCACACCTGAGAAGTCGCTGGTGCGTCCAATTCATTCCAAGGGTGGACGTAACGCAACGGGTCGCATCACAGTGCGCCACCAAGGTGGTGGACACAAACGTGCCTATCGCCTCATTGATTTTGTCCGTAACGATAAAGATGGCGTGCCAGCAAAGGTTGCTCACATTGAGTACGACCCAAACCGCACTGCGCGTATCGCTCTCCTGCATTACGCAGATGGAGAGAAGCGTTACATCATCGCTCCAAATAAGTTGGAGCAAGGTGACGTGGTCGAGAATGGCCCAAAGGCGGATATCAAGCCAGGAAACAACTTGCCACTGCGGAACATTCCAGTAGGAACTGTTGTTCACGCGATCGAACTTCGCCCAGGTGGGGGGGCAAAGATTGCCCGCTCTGCAGGTGCGAGTGTTCAGTTGGTTGCGAAGGAAGGTGCTCACGCCCAACTCCGTATGCCATCTGGCGAAATTCGTAACGTCGATGTCCGTTGCCGTGCAACCGTCGGTGAGGTCGGCAATGCCGAGCAGTCCAACATCAACTACGGCAAGGCCGGACGTATGCGTTGGTTGGGTATTCGCCCATCTGTTCGCGGTGTTGTTATGAACCCGGTTGATCACCCACACGGTGGTGGTGAAGGAAAGACCTCTGGTGGTCGCCATCCTGTTACGCCTTGGGGTCAGCCAGAAGGTCGCACACGCAAGAAAAAGGCGAGCGACTCACTCATTATCCGTCGTCGTAAATCGAATAAGAAGCGGTAGGAGTCCTCATGCCACGTAGTTTGAAGAAGGGTCCATTTGTGGACGGTCATCTCACCAAGAAGGTAGATGTCCAGAACGCAAATAACACCAAGAATGTCATCAAGACCTGGTCACGCCGATCGATGATCACTCCTTCCATGATTGGGCACACCATCGCTGTACACGATGGCCGCAAACACATTCCAGTTTTTGTTACTGACGCAATGGTCGGGCACAAGCTCGGAGAATTTTCACCAACACGTACCTTCCGAGGTCATGTGAAGGATGATCGGAGGGCCACACGTGGCTAAATCTCAGGACGCCATTCAGGCAACGGTAGCTCGCGCAGTTCTGCGCGACATCCGCCACACGCCGCAGAAAGCACGTCGAGTCGTGGATTTGATCCGCGGTTCACGTGCCGATCAAGCACTCTCGGTTCTTCGGTTCGCACCGCAGGCCGCAGGAGCAGATGTCTACTCCCTGCTCGCATCCGCTGTTGCCAACGCGAAGCAGAAGAATCCCGCAATTCGTGATGCATCTGAGCTCTGGGTCATCGAAGCCCTCGTTGACGAGGGAACCACGATGAAGCGCTTCCGCCCACGAGCACAGGGTCGCGGTTTTAGAATTCTAAAGCGCAGCAGCCACATAACTGTTGTCGTGTCTGACGTTAAGAAGGGAGCGACCAAGTAATGGGTCAAAAAGTAAACCCCCACGGCTTCCGTCTTGGCATCACCACGGAGTTCAAATCTCGTTGGTATGCAGACAAGTTGTACAAGGATTATGTAAAAGAAGATGTCGAAATTCGTCGCATGATGAGTAAGGGCATGGAGCGCGCTGGCGTTTCTCGTATTGAAATCGAGAGAACCCGCGATCGCGTCCGTATCGACCTTCACACTGCCCGTCCCGGAATTGTTATCGGACGTCGCGGAATGGAAGCGGACAAGCTACGCCTCGAACTTGAAAAACTCACTGGCAAGCAGGTCCAACTCAACATTCTTGAAGTTAAGAACCCAGAGATCGACGCCCAACTCGTTGCGCAGGGGATTGCCGAGCAGCTTGCAGCACGGGTTTCTTTCCGCCGTGCAATGCGTAAGGCAATGCAGACAGCCTTGAAGTCTGGCGCAAAGGGCATCCGTGTCCAGTGCGGTGGACGTCTTGGCGGCGCTGAAATGTCACGCTCTGAGTTCTACCGTGAAGGCCGCGTTCCCCTCCACACCTTGCGTGCGGATATCGACTACGGCTTCTACGAGGCTCACACCACCTTCGGCCGACTTGGGGTGAAGGTATGGATTTACAAGGGTGAAGTTATTCATTCACGTGCTGAACGCGAAGCTGCCGCACTTGCTGCTGCCCGCGCGCCAAAGGCTGACCGACCACGTCGTCCAGCACCACGTGCAGCACGGGGTGAAGTGACTTCTTCAACGCCCGCATCTCGTGCAGCAACTGCGGTGGTTGAGGCACCTGAAGTACCTGATACTTCTGAATTAGGCGGTGAGGGATAAAATGTTAATTCCACGTCGAGTCAAGCACCGTAAGCAGCACCACCCATCTCGTAGTGGTGCATCAAAGGGCGGCACAGCCGTCTCCTTTGGAGACTTCGGTATCCAAGCCCTTGAGCCCGCCTATGTCACCAACCGACAGATTGAAGCTGCGCGTATTGCAATGACGCGTTACATCAAGCGTGGTGGAAAGGTTTGGATCAATATTTATCCAGACCGTCCAATTACAAAGAAGCCAGCCGAAACCCGCATGGGTTCTGGTAAAGGTTCACCTGAGTGGTGGATCGCAAACGTAAAGCCAGGCCGTGTGATGTTTGAAATCTCCGGCGTAACTGAGCCAATTGCTCAAGAAGCAATGCGTCTTGCAATTCACAAACTTCCAATGAAGTGCCGAGTTGTTCGACGTGAGGAGGCGTAATGGCTACTACTAACGAAGAGCTGCGCGCATTGCCAGCTGATGAGTTAAACGCAAAACTTCGCGAATCGAAAGAAGAACTCTTCAACATTCGCTTTCAGGTTGCCACCGGGCAGACAGAGAGCCATGGCCGACTTGGAGCAGTCCGTAAAGAGATCGCTCGGATCTACACCATTATTCGTGAACGTGAACTAGGAATCGGAGGTGCTGCATGACGCAAAATGGCGCTTCCGTCGAGGATCGCGGTTTTCGCAAGACCCGTGAGGGAATTGTTGTAAGCGACAAGATGGATAAGACGGTAACCGTTGAGGTAATGGATCGAGTGAAGCACGGTCTCTACAGCAAGGTTATGAGTCGCTCCCGTAAATTCAAGGCTCACGATGAGCAGAACGCTGCTGGCGTTGGCGACCGTGTAGTCATCATGGAGACTCGACCTATCTCGGCAACCAAGCGTTGGCGTGTAGTCGAAATCCTCGAGAAAGCTAAGTAGAGGGGCCGGTAGATAACACATGATTCAACAAGAATCGCGTCTACGCGTCGCGGATAACACAGGAGCCAAAGAGCTCCTCTGCATCCGTGTTCTCGGCGGCTCTAAGCGACGCTATGCCGGTATCGGAGACATTATTGTCTGCACCGTGAAGGATGCAATTCCTGGCGGTCAAGTGAAGAAGGGTGAGGTCGTCAAGGCTGTCATCGTTCGAACTGTAAAGGAGCGCCGTCGTCCAGATGGTTCCTACATTAAATTTGATGAGAATGCTGCAGTCATCCTCAAAGCAGATGGCGAACCACGCGGCACCCGTATCTTCGGACCTGTCGCGCGTGAACTTC
>JACPZY010000113.1 GCA_016195215.1 Actinomycetota bacterium
AGCCAATAGTAAAGGGTGCCTTTCGAGAGACCGAGTTCGAGTGAGACTTGGGTGATGGATTTACGCTGGGCAGTGACGAGGTTGATCGCCTTCTGCTTGAACTCGGCGGGGTAACGAGGGGACATTTCTTCTCCTTTTTAGAGGTCAGGAGTGTCTAGCGTTTTTCGCGCAGGTCCATATATACAAATACAAAATGAAAGCTCAATTGTGGTTGCTGGCTTATACAGTTGAGTCCGAGGAAGTAATGACCTTACGCCTCGTGGGTCCACATGAAAATTTCTACCGAGCCCTTAAAAGGATCTAGCCAGTTTTGGGCGAAGTTCTCTATTAGTTAGAGAGGTAAATCTTCCTTATGACTCAAAAACATCCGTCAGTGCTCCGAGTCCAAAGTCGATTGCGTGAACTTGGCATACTAGGTGAAGTTCATTATCTTTCTGACTCTGCCCGCAGCGCTCAAGAAGCTGCAGATGCTCTCAGTATCTTGGTTGGGCAAGTTGCTTCTTCGATCGTTTTCAAACTTCCAAACGATAATCCCCTACTTGTTATTACTAGTGGCCGACATCGCGTTGATACCGAACTTGTCGCCAAGGCATTGGGTGTTAAGAAATTACATCGAGCAGATGCTGAATACGTGCGCCTGCACTCCGGATTCGCCATCGGCGGCGTGAGCCCCGTTGGTTGGATTTCAAATGAAGCAATAGTTCTCATCGATGAAGCCCTTAATGACTACAAAGTCGTTTGGGCTGCGGCAGGTCATCCGCATGCCGTCTTCCCTACAACGTTTACCGAACTTATTTCGATTACGGGTGCGACCCCTACGGTCGTTGGGGAGTAAAAAGCAGGAAGAAGATAACCTCCAAATGGAGCATTCACAAGCGTGTTACCGCCCTAAAGTAGGCTCGCCTCATTTTTCCTCTGGGTAAGAACTGGTGGCGATTCGGAAATTGGCAATGCAGTTGCACTTAAGGTCGGCAAGAAGGGCGCGAATGTTCTCGTAAATGATCTCAAAATTGAGGTCGCACAGTTGTTGGTTTAGTAACAGTTGGGATGCCTCCGAACTGTTGTGAGGGAAGACTCGGCAACTATGCTTTTGAAATGACCCGCTTGAGACTGACTCGGGAATTTACCTTAGCGTGCGAGTTGACGCTGGCCATGCTCGCCTTAACTGCGCGTGGATCGTCAAACGATGAACCTTCCATCGAACAGACCTCAACGAACGGACCATCAACTCCTGCTTCGTCTCCATCACCCTCACGCGTGTTCTCCGTCCCGGCCAGTCGCGTTGAAACTAAAGTACTTGCAACCCTCAAGAAGACTATCCCAACGGCCAAATTCATCAACACGCAATGGAATCCTGCCAATGGTTATAGGAAAGTCTATATTGCCCAAATGGATGAGAGCAGCGCCTACCTCAACTACCAGAAAGATAGTTCTACCGGAACTTTTATCGGAAAGTATGAGAATGAAATTCTCAACGGGATTTACTCTTTTAGATCCGCAGGATTTGTACGGCATACTGATTGCACAATTCCCTAATATGATTCTTCACGCGTCAATCTCCGGACAGAGGACCGATACTGAAGTACTCCTTTTGATTCACGGAATGGGATCCTCATCCACTGCATGGAAATCACTACTTCCGCACCTGGATAGGAAATTCATGGTCGTGCGACTTGATCTTCCCGGTCACGGTAAAACGCCGCTAGATGAGAGTCAGCGAATGGACCCCGAGTCACTCGGCGATGCAGTAGTTCTAACTATGCGTTCTCTTGGAATTGAACGCTTCCATGCCGTTGGTAATTCGCTTGGGGGATGGATCGCTTTGGAAATGGCTGCCAAGTACCCGCAACGCATTGCCTCGGTAACGGGGCTTGCCCCCGCCGGTCTCTGGTTGACCCCTTTCAAATCGCGCTATCCAGGTGCTGCTATTTCTCAGATGCTTGCCAGCAGCCTGCGGGTGGTTTCGCCATTATTGATGCGGTACGAGTGGGCACGAAAAATTGGTTTCGAAAATGTGAGCCCCAGGTGGCGCCAATTTTCATTCGAACTATGCCTGGACGCGACAAGTGCGCTGGCTTCGTCAACGGGTTACTACCCCGCGTGGGAGGCGCTCTTGACTAAACGCTTTGACGAAAAGATTGATCCTTCTATTCCTGTGACCATTATCTTCGGAGATTCTGACCGAACACTTCCAGCAGAGACTTGCCAGGCCCGTTCGTTGGCACCGGCTCATGCCAAATGGATGATTCTGGAGGAATGTGGCCACGCCCCCATGTGGGACCATCCGGATGAAGTTCTCCGTGAAATCTCGCTGATCACGGGCCTCGCGCAGTGAATAGGGCAGACTAAGCAACATGTCTCTGCGCCATTTCACTCCTCACCGAAATAGAAGGCGGGGCATCTCATCTCGAGCGCAGAAATCCCTTTACTCAGTTCTTTTCCTGGCAATTCTCTTTCAAGTTTTCTATCCGCTCGTGCATGGAGAAATCCTGCGGTATCTCACTTTTGCCGTCATCTATACCGGCGCATTGGCCATGCTTCTGCATGCCTTTTATTCATTTGGTTGGCGCTATGCCTTCCGCTATTTCGCTATCACTTTTATCTTTAGTTTTCTGATAGAAGAACTGGGTCTGCGGACAGGTTGGCCATTTGGCACTTACTCATACGATCCCAGTTTGGGACCTCAACTAGTTGGAATCCCGATTATCGTTCCATTCGCTTGGTTAATGATGGTTCATCCGATCCTCGTGGTAGCCAGACGAGTCACGCAGCACTGGGTCTTCCTTTACGGTGGTGCGGCGTTGATGGCATGGGATTTGTTCTTGGATCCAATGATGGTGGCTGCGAATAGATGGACTTGGACTTTTACGGGTTCGAATGTTCCCTTCGAGCCTGAGATCCCCCTCTCCAATGCGGCGGGGTGGCTCTTTGCTGGGATGGGACTTATTGCGCTACTCCACATTTCACTCCCCCGTGAACGACGTAAACAGGGAGCAGAATTCACTGCAGTAGATTTATTCCTCAGCTGGACGCTCTTTTCTGGAATTGTCGGCAACTTATTCTTCTATAACCGACCGGGACTCGCTCTATTTGCCGGAGCGATCTTTGCCCTTGTACTTGCCCCTTATGCCTTCGCGCGCTGGCTCGGCCAGCCGTAGATTCACCTTCATGATTTTTTCAGGAATTCTCCTGGTCCTTCCATCCCTACTGGCACTCATTACTGTTTCAAATCAATTCTTCCTTCATAAGATAAAAGAGAACGAGATAGTAGTTTCGGACTCCGTTGCAGTCTTAGTCCCAGTACGTAACGAAGAAAGCAACGTACGCGATCTGATTTATTCACTGAAGAACCAAATGGGGCTCGAGAAACTTCGAGTAATACTCATAAACGATAATTCAACAGACCAGACAGTTCAATTGATTCGAGAGACTATTTTCGAAGAGAATCACTTTCTCCTAGTAGAGGGAGAGCCACTCCCCGAAGGGTGGCTCGGAAAGCCTTTCGCATTGCACCAAGGTTTTCAGAAATCAGAGTCAGATCTACTCGTCCTGATCGATGCAGATGTTCGATTAAAGCCGTACGCCATTGCACAGGCGGTCGCTCTGCTCCAGAAACGGAATCTGGACTTCCTATCCGCATATCCACAGGAGATCGCCCGCACTTGGAGCGAACGGCTCATCCAACCCCTCCTTCAGTGGTCGTGGATGGCCACAGTTCCATTAAGAATTGGAGAACGGTCGTCTAATCCGGCATTCGCAATTGCAAATGGCCAGTTCCTTCTTCTCCGACGAGATTCACTTGCGAGCGTTGGTGAATTTAAATCAATTCAACATGAGGTGATTGACGATATTGCCCTGGCACGAGTCCTCATTCGAAACGGGTTTCGCGGAACGGTAGCCGATGGATCCTTGGTGGCCAACTGCCGAATGTATAAATCTTGGGGCGAGTTACGAGACGGATATGGCAAGTCCCTGCCAGTTGCATTTGGTGGTCTATCCGGAACGTCTTTAGTTGCATCGCTCCTATTTATTACGGGCGTTCTTCCTTTCATTTCTGCAGGGACTGGCTCAATCGCAGGGCTATCGGCCAGCCTGCTCATCTATTTCTCCCGCCTTCTGAGTGCACGCGCCACTGGAGGGAGACTGGTCGATGTTCTTTTCCATCCCTTCTCTTCAATTCTTCTAATCTTTCTCATGGCCCGCGCATGGCGAAAACGAGGAAGTGTCCAATGGAAAGGTAGGACGGTGTGAGTCGAGTGGTCGTTATTGGTGCCGGTGTTGGTGGGATGTCCGCGGCTGCTCGACTGGCGAAAATCGGTCACTCGGTTACGGTCTTTGAAAGTTCGGATCAAGTGGGCGGAAAATGTCGGACTGAGTGGATTGGTGATTATGCCTTTGACACAGGGCCGACGCTCCTCACCCTCCCAGCTGTTTACAGAGACTTCTTTCTTAAGACCGGGGATGCGCTCGACACTGTCCTGGACTTGGAAAGGGTTGATCCCTCCTTCGATTACCGATTTGTTGACGGGTCTCGTGTTCAATTTGCAAATCTTTCTCGCTACGAAACCCTCAATCAGATTGGGAGGTTCTTTGGATCTCAATCAAGGGATGACTGGAATCAATTGATGCTCAGAGCAGAGAAGATGTGGGATGCTTCCCGAGAACCCTTCATCGAATCTGAGCTTCGTTCACTCTCATCGCTGATGAAAAATCACAACTTTTTCCATGACCTAAGAACTATCGCCCCATGGAAATCCCTTCATTCGCTCACCCGTCAAATCACGAAGGACTACCGACTCCAATATATTGCCGATCGGTATGCCACATACAGTGGTTCAGATCCGCGAAAGGCGCCCGCGGCCCTTCTCTCCATCGCATACGTTGAAGAAGCCTTCGGTGCCTGGCATGTGAAGGGAGGGTTGGGAGAGCTGGCAAAGGCCATCCATAACCGCGCCATTGAACTTGGAGTGAAATTTCACCTAGGTGTAAAAGTCAGAGAAATTTCTGAGAACGGAAGGCAGGTGACGGGTCTCGTCTTGGAGGACGGTACCGTCATTCCTTCCGAGATTATTATTGCCAATGCAGACGCATCCCAGGTTTACACCACTCTGATCAAGTCTGACCTACATATCCTTAGGAAACCTCGGAAATCCCTCAATCGAACAACTCCTTCTTTTGGGGGTTTCTCTCTATTTCTTGGTGTAAAGAAGAGAGCTGATGCTCAAAAAATCAATCACCACACCATACTTTTCCCAGAGGATTACGACG
The DNA here is from genome assembly GCA_016195215.1 of Actinomycetota bacterium. Classification (GTDB taxonomy): domain Bacteria; phylum Actinomycetota; class Actinomycetes; order Nanopelagicales; family Nanopelagicaceae; genus QYPT01. The sequence goes on from JACPZY010000113.1 coordinate 5,269, forward strand.
CGGAATTTGATGCCATCTTCACTCGACGTGAGCCCGCGGAGAGCCCGACAATCTATATTTGCGCACCACAAGATGCACGAATGGTTAAAGAAGGTGGCGGGCAAAATTGGTCGGTACTTGTCAACGCCCCCCTTCATTCCTCATCGGGAGCGGGATGGGATTGGGGCGATAAGGAATTTGCAAAATCATATTCAGAGAAGATCATTGATCAAATTGAGTCACGAGGAATATCAATTAGAAGCCAGGGTGAACTTCTTGAAATTCGCACACCAGCTGATCTGCAGAGAACGACCCTCTCACCCGGTGGATCAATCTATGGAACCTCAAGTAACGGAGCTAGGGCCGCGTTCTTGAGGACCCAGAATCGCTCTCCCTTAAGCGGATTATTCTGTGTTGGAGGTTCGGCCCACCCAGGCGGAGGTCTCCCCCTCGTTGGTATAAGCGCTGAAATTGTAGCCAACGCAGTTGGACCAGCCTAAAACTATTACTTCAAACTCTTTCTCGCGAAAATAAGAATCTGCCCGAAGCTAAAAACCTGCAATGAGGTCAGAAAGATCGCGACTCCGTTTACCCACTCGCTCGTCGCATGAAATTGAGCCAGAATAATTGCTACCAAGAATGCGATGGCACGGACAGGTCGTTCGGCTAACGTAACTACACCTATCTCACGCATACCTTCAGATCCGAGACGGGCTCGCGAGTACTCTTGAATCGTTGCGATCATCCAGAGTGCGACGATCCACGTCAAGGGTGCACCCAGTCGATAAAAGGCAATCGCCCAGAAAGATTCAGAAACGCGGTCAGCAACCGAATCGAGAACCGCACCCAACTTGCTTGTCCTGTTCTGCACAATGGCAGTGCTTCCGTCAATTCCGTCACAGAGCAAGGAGATAAGAAGAAGAAATGCAATCGACCAATGTGGGGAGAGTACCGCTGTTCCAATCGCAGAGACGACGCCCAGGGCTGTGAGGCCATTGGGACTTATGCGCCCAGCAGTACAAATCTTGGCGAGTCGATACGATATCCGCAACCAAACGCCGACAACTCCACGTGTAGACACATTTCCGTGTTCGCGACTCCAAAGATCTGAGAATTCTTGGTATTCCATGCTTATCCAGGAATTCCGAGGTTTGAGTAGATCTCCCTGGTCGCAGTAGAACTATTCATCGTGTAAAAATGTAAACCAGGCGAACCTGCATCGAGAAGTTCGCTACTCAATCTTGTCGCAATCTCCACACCTAGGGATCTTACAGAATCTGGATCGCCCTCCACTTTTGCGAATTTCTCCCTGATTTCTTTCGGAATCGGCGTGCCGCCTAACTCTGCCATTCGTTCCAACTGTTTGACATTTGTAATTGGCAATATCCCAGGAATGATGGGCATGTGGGAGCCCCTAGCACTCAGTTTCTCTACCAACGAGCTCCATTTGGAGGCTTCGAAAAAAAACTGCGTTGTGGCAAAGGTCGCGCCGAGAGACTCTTTGCGCAGCAAGACATCGATGTCCTGTTCCATATTTCCATGCGATGCAGGATGTCCGTCGGGAAATGCCGCAACACCGATTGTGAACTCCCCTCTTTCGGCCGCTATCTCTACGAGTTGATCTGCGTGGTCGAAACCTCCTTCAGTAGCATTCCACGGCGCGCTTGGTCCTCCAGAAGGGTCACCCCTCAATGCCATGATGCTTTTAATTCCGGCGTCGCGATAGTGATCGAGGATCTCCTTCAATTCCTCTGCGGTCGAGCCGACACATGTGAGGTGGGCAACCGTGGGAATATGCGTTCTTCTTGTTATCTCAGAGGTAATTCGGATCGTGCGCTCGCGAGTCGATCCTCCCGCTCCGTAGGTAACGGAGATATAACTGGGCGAGAGAGATTCCAGCGATTCCATAGCAATCCAGAGGCGTTCTTCGCCTGGAGCATCTTTTGGGGGGAAGAACTCAAAAGAAAAGGTTCTCTTGACCATAACCTTCCTTTCGCGCAACGTGACGAGTGAGGGTACCGTTGCCACGTGACCCCTGAACCCCAATTCGCTCTGGCCGATATACGGATGCGCGTTCAGCGCGATCTCACAAATTTTCTCGCAGAGCAGATTCAATATCTAGGAGAGATCGGCACTGAACTCATACCCGTGGCCGAGGCGATGAGCGCATTTCTCCTTGACGGTGGAAAGCGACTACGCCCTCTCTTTGCCTATAGCGGATATCTTGCTGCTGGCGGCAAAGACGACGGGGCAATTATAAGGGCAGTTTCGAGTCTCGAGCTCTTACAAGCGTGCGCCCTCATACATGACGATCTAATGGACGGCTCAGATACCCGACGCGGGAAGCCGTCGATTCACCGCTGGTTTGAGGGCATCCATCAGACTGAGGAACTTTCTGGCTCGGCGACAAGTTATGGAGTTTCTGCCGCAGTTCTACTTGGTGATCTGGCCCTTGTATGGTCGGACCAGATGCTCCACAGTAGCGCTATCGCCTCTGAGGCATTAATTCGCTCCCTATCAATCTACGATGAGATGAGGTTGGAGTTGATGGCAGGGCAGTTCTTGGATGTTCACGAGCAAGCACTTGCATCTCAAAGCGTGGCCCGCTCCCTCAAAATTGCTCGGTACAAATCTGGAAAGTACACAGTCGAGCGCCCTTTACATTTTGGGGTTTCTTTGGCCCAACCGGACGAAGAGAAACGACAGAACTTCATGACAATCTTCTCAGAGTTTGGATTACCTCTCGGCGAGGCTTTTCAATTACGGGATGATTTGCTCGGAGTCTTTGGCGATCCTTCTGTCACTGGCAAACCTGCGGGTGATGATCTTCGAGAGGGAAAGCGAACCGTCCTGATGGCAATGACCCAGGATCGGGCCAGCGAACAACAAGAGCGAATTATTTCTAAATTATTCGGCGATCCCAACCTCAGTGATGCTGGAATCGAAGAGTTGCAGATGATAATCACCAATACTGGCGCAAGCGAGCATGTTGAAGAGCTCATTGAAAAATTAACCCTTACCGCCCTTGACGCCCTTAGCCGCGAAGAAATCAATGAGACGGCTTACGCCCTCCTAAGTGAGCTTGCTTCAAACTCAGTGAGAAGGATCGTGTAGGTGTCGGCAAGGGTTAAGGGGCCCACAAATAATATTGTCATAGTTGGCGCCGGCTTAGCCGGATTGAGTGCAGCCCTGCGCTTGGCCGGCTCAGGAAGAAATGTGACCGTGATCGAACGCGAATCTGTTCCGGGAGGACGAAACGGACTGCTTAAAGTTGGTGGTTACTCATTTGATACTGGTCCTACGGTCCTCACAATGCCGACTCTCATCGACGATGCCCTCAACTGTGTCGGGGAAGAACTGAAGGACTGGCTGGAACTAATGCCCCTCTCCCCCCTTTACCGCGCCTTTTACCACGACGGTTCGAGCATCGACGTTCACGCAGACACTCACAGAATGGAATTGGAGATTGAAAGAACAGTGGGCCCATCAGAGGCATATGCATATAGAAAATATGTGACTTTTGTAAGCAAACTCTACAAATACGAAATGAAGGACTTTATTGATCGTAATATTGATTCACCACTTAACTTACTGACTCCCAATCTCGCACGGCTTGTGGCGATCGGGGCTTTCAGAAAGTTGGCACCTAAGGTCAATCAATATTTCAAAGATCCCCGTCTCCAAAAGGTCTTCTCATTTCAAGCAATGTATGCCGGGGTCAGCCCGCAGCAAGCCCTCGCGATCTATGCAGTAATCACGTACATGGACTCCGTAAATGGTGTGTACTTTCCAAAGGGCGGGATGCATGCACTTCCGGTTGCTTTAGCAGGAGCCGCCGAGAAGCATGGAGTCAACTTCATGTACGACAGAACCGTCACCTCGATTGACTATTCGCATGGACGTGCGCGAGCGGTGGTGACCGATACGGGAGAACGAATTCCCTGTGATGTCGTGGTTCTTAATCCAGATCTACCCGTGGCATGGCGGGATCTACTGGGTCAGACACCGCGCACTGTTAGGCAATTGAAATACTCTCCTTCATGCGTCACGCTGCTTATTGGTTCAACGAAGAGTTATTCACGTCTTGCTCACCACAATATTCATTTCGGGCAAGCGTGGAATGGAGTCTTCGACGAACTGATCGATCTGAAAACTCTCATGTCAGATCCAAGTTTCTTGGTCACAGTTCCAACAATGGATGACCCATCACTTGCGCCTGATGGTAAGCATTCTTACTACGTACTTTTCCCGACTCCGAACTTGGATGCCTCTATCGATTGGCGAACCGAGAGAGAACCCTACAGGGATCGGATCATCGCAACCCTCGAAGAGCGTGGATACTCCAACTTTGGCGAATCCATTGAGATCGAAGCGGTAACGACGCCACTGGATTGGCAGAGCCGTGGAATGGAGCGCGGAGCACCATTTGCCAGTGCTCACACCTTCTTTCAAACCGGTCCATTTAGACCACGCAACCTTGCTCGCGGTTTTGAAAATGTAGTGTTCACGGGATCGGGAACACGGCCAGGAGTTGGTGTACCGATGGTGCTGATTTCCGGACGTCTTGCTGCTGAGCGCATCGTTGGGCCGGTGAAGTAGTTGGACGAACTCACATCCGCTGGAATTCTTGACCCGGTATTGCGAGCTTCCTATTTGGAGTGTAAGCGCCTCAATGCCAAACACGGGAAGACCTACTACTTGGCGACTCAACTTCTCCCAAAATCAAAACGACCTTTTGTCCACGCCCTTTACGGGTTTGCTCGCTATTCGGATGAAATCGTTGACGATTTGACATCTCGACACGACCCAGCCGAAAAAGCAGACCACCTCCTCAACTGGAGCCAGTCCATACTTACCAGTTTGAAGGACGGGCAGAGCGATGATCCCATTGGCCGAGCCCTCGTTGACACTGTGCTTCGTTTTTCGATTCCTCACCAATATATTGAAGCCTTCTTGCAGTCGATGACCATGGATCTTTCGATAAAGGAATATGACACCTTCGATCAACTCATGGGGTATATGTACGGCTCCGCAGCGGTCATTGGAATTGAAATGACCTACGTGCTAGGCGCTAACTCTCCTGAAGCACTTGAATCGGCGAGAAATCTGGGAATAGCTTTTCAGCTCGCCAATTTCATTCGTGATGTCAGTGAAGATCTTGACCGGGGGCGCACATATCTGCCTTTAGATGAATTGAAACTCCATGGCGTCAATCGCGAAATGCTTGAGAGAAAAGTGCTCACTCCCGAAATCGTCGCCGCACTCAAGGAACAAATTTTAAGAGTTCGAAATCTTCAGGAGAAGGCCAATAACGGGATTGCTCTCTTGCCGAAAGAGAGTCGCCCGTGCATCTTGGCGGCAAGTGAGATGTACTGTGGAATTGTCGACGCTGTCGAAGCCAATAACTACGACATATTTCGTTCACGTGCCCGGGTGCCCGCAAGAAGAAGGACAGAGATAATGCTCCGCGCCTATGCCCAGAAAGCTTTCGCTCACTGATTTTTCCCGTGGTAGACCCAGAGTGAGAGCACGCTCAAAATAAGTGCGAAGCCATAGACCAAATCCTCAATCGGAGCAGCCGCAATACGAACGCCCCAAATGGCATTTGCGCCATATGTGACAATCTCTCGAGATGTCAACCACCAATTAGTCAACAATTGGAAAGGCAGGACGATTGCGTAGGAAGCCCAGAAAGCTTTTTTTCGTAGCAGTGCAGATTTAAGTATCAATAAATCCAGGCTCATTGCAAGCCCGAGCGCGAGAAAAACGATCTGCGTATACGTCACTTCTCATCACCAATTGTCCAGTGCTTTTTAACGTTGCGAACAGCTTCTAAAGTCATAATAGCTGCGAGCGGAATAATTAGAAAAAATATGTACTCTTCAAGGGGAAGATGGAATGGTCCGTAGATTCCAATTACTTGCCTGCTATCGAAATGCCACTGACCTTTTGAAACCGCAACTGCATCCCAAATGAGGAAAAGGAGTGCCGGTGGCAAGATACTCTTTATTGCTCGGCTGGCACGGCGAAGAACGCGCACCTTAACTACAAATTCCAGCCAGAAGGAAGCCAAGATTGTAAATACCAGCATCGCTAAATAGCCGTATTTCTCCACGCGCATATTCTTACGAGTTTTTTGCTACAGTGACAATCGCGGAAATCGCGTGGCTGAGAGGATCTTTACGGCGATGGACCTCATTGCAGCTATTGAGGACCTTTTACTCGCTCCTCCACGTTGTGGGAGAACGCACCTTCTCGCAATTGATGGACGTGCAGGGGCAGGAAAGACGACTCTTGCCAGCAATCTCTTTCTTGCGCTGAGCACTAAATATCGAGTGATCGTAATACATATGGATGAAATCTACGAAGGCTGGAGATTGGGCCTCGGTGATTCTCTGGCTCCAAGACTCTCCCATCTGCTCAAAGATCTATCAACCGGCCAACCTCATCAGCTCCCAATTTATGATTGGACTTTGGAGGCCTTCAATTCATACCGTGAAATCCCTCTGGTAGACATACTTATCATCGAAGGAGTCGGAAGCGCACAACGAGTCGTCCGGGAGTTTGCATCAGCGACTATCTGGTTGGACGTAGACGCCGCCTCCGGTCTCAAGCGAGTTCTAGAACGTGACGGGAAAATGATTGCAGGTCACATGATTCAGTGGCAAATCGATGAAGATGCACACCACCGCCGCGAGAAGACACGGGAGAACGCCGATTTTATCCTCTCTATTATTGAGCAATCCTGAATTGCAACACCCGAACTTGAGAAGTTGCAGCGCGCCGTAACCTGAATGCCGAGTCCAGTTGCATAAGATTTTGATGTGTCCGATCTGACTGGAGAACTTATTGATGGGCGTTATGAACTGCTGCAGCAAATAGCAAGCGGCGGCATGGCCACAATCTATATGGCACTAGACACCCGACTAGATCGTAAAGTTGCAGTCAAGATCATGCATGCTCATCTTGCCGACGATGAGAAGTTTGTCAATCGCTTCATTCGAGAAGCGAAAGCTGCCGCTGCACTCTCGCATCCAAATATCGTAAGTGTCCAGGATCAAGGTTGGAATCAGAGTGGCATACCTGCTGTATTCCTTGTGATGGAGTACGTGGAGGGTTTCACCTTGAGGGATTACCTGTTGGAGCAAGGAGCGCTTTCCATAAGCGAAGTAATTCGATACCTCATTCCCGTTCTGAGCGCCCTTGCCGCCGCTCACAAGATCGGAATAGTCCATCGGGATATCAAGCCGGAAAATATTCTCATCTCGATCAATGGACGAGTAAAAGTTGCAGATTTCGGATTAGCGCACGGAGAACTTCTGGGCAACACGATGACTGCAGAATCAAGCGTGATTTTGGGGAGTGTTTCTTACCTATCTCCTGAACAAGTACTTCGTGGAGTCGCGGACTCGCGCAGTGATGTCTACTCGGTAGGTATTGTCGCCTTTGAACTTCTCACAGGTGAAAAACCATTC
>JACPZY010000094.1 GCA_016195215.1 Actinomycetota bacterium
CGCGTTATAAGTAGAGTCCAGACCGTAAGCCGAACCGTTAATGATCATCAGAATTTTCATAGGACATTTCCTTCGTCATAGAAATCTGAGACTCTTCTCAAAGTTCTTCTCATGCTGCACCACTCTCGACAGGCAGGCCGGCCAAACGCCATTCGAGCATGCCTTCATGCAAGCGGCGCGCACGGTGCCCACTCGCGTTGAGAGTTCGCACAGCGTCATAAGCGAGTACGCAGTAGGCGCCCCGGCAATAAACAATCACTTCCTCATCATTAACGAAGGTGGCTAGAAATTTCTCCAGGTCCTCTAATGGAACCGATACCGCGCCAGGAATATGACCGGCATGGAATTCCAGAGTTGGTCGCACATCTAGCACGATGACTTCACCGGCGCGTACTCGTTGCAGCAATTCGGAGCGGTCAACTTCGTCTGCCGGATCAAGCACATTTCCCCCCAAATACTTAGAGGCAGCACGATCAATCTCGGCAAGGTGAGTAGTCGCGACCGCGCGGAGCATCGCAAGCAGGGCGCCAACATCCTCTCCCGTTAATCGATAATGAATGAAGGTTCCTTCTCGTCGACTGGCAACTAGCCCAGCCTCCTTGAGCCCTTGCAGATGAAGCGAGGTGGTTGATAAACCCAGGCCTGCCACGCTCGCTAAAGACTCAACAGATCGCTCGCCTTGAGAGAGCAGGTCGAGCAGTTCTAACCGTTTGGAGTTAGAAAGGCCCTTACCCATCCGGGCGAACTGCTCATAAAGAGCGCTCTTGGCATCACGTCGACTCATCCTGACCCCCTAATGCTCAATAAAAATGTTATTCCAGTAAAAGCGAGAATACTGGATAAAGCGATGAAGGGCAAATTACACTACTAAGCCGCAGGCAAGTAATTCATCTTGTCGGGAAGAAGGCCGCAATGGGTCAGTCCACCTCCCTCCAAAGAGAGTGCTAAACAGGAGCTGACAAGCGCCACATAACTCACTCTGCGGGCTCCAGTGTGTGAGAAGGCGTCTCTGCAGTGAGCAGCTGGTTCACTTTACTGATCCGGCCGGCACGGAGGCCATTGGCGATAACCACGATTTCAGCCAGTTCGTGTACCAATACAACGGCAGCAAGCCCCAGAACACCAAAGAGAGCCAGAGGGATCAGAACGGCAATCAGTAGCAGGGAGAGACCCACGTTCTGCAGCATAATCTGCCTGGTCCGTCGTGCATGATCCAGAACCTGGGGAAGGTGGCGCAGATCCTCGCCCATAAGCGCGATCTCTGCTGTTTCAATAGCCACGTCTGAACCCATTGCCCCCATGGCGATACCGACATCCGCCGTTGCCAGTGCCGGCGCATCGTTGACCCCGTCACCGACCATGGCCGTCAGCTGGCGGGTCTTTAGAGTTCGGATGATCTCCGACTTATCCTCGGGGCGAAGATCGGCATGAATCTCGGTTATCCCGGCAGCTGCTCCAAGGGCGTTCGCAGTGAGCCTGTTATCACCGGTCAGCATGGCGACGGCGTAGCCGGCGTGTGACAATCGTTCGATGACGGCGCGTGCTTCCGGCCGAAGCTCGTCACGGACTGCAATAGCGCCTATTAGTGATCCATCCTCTTCGACAAGTACAGCGGTAGCGCCGACCTGCTGCATCCGGGCAACATCCCCGGCCAACATGCCGGCAGCGATCCACCCAGGGCGACCGAGGCGGATTCGTCTGCCATCCAAGATTCCCTCCACGCCGGCACCGGGCACCGTATCCACGTCGGTCACAACTGCCCGCTGGGGCGAAGCTCTCAGAATGGCTCGTGCCAGCGGGTGTTCACTGCGGGCCTCAAGTCCTGCGGCAATAGCCAGCACCTCATCTCTGGTGGCCGTTGCTACGGTCGCGACCTCGATCACTCTGGGTTTGTTCTGAGTGAGTGTGCCGGTCTTGTCCAGGGCAATTGTGCGGATCTTGCCGAGAGTTTCGAGTGCACCGCCTCCCTTGATAAGCACGCCGATCTTGCTGGCGGCACCGACCGCCGCGACAACTGTGACAGGAACGGAAATGGCCAGGGCGCATGGCGAGGCCGCAACAAGAACGACCAGGGCCCTCTGGATCCAAAGGATCGGATCTCCCACGATGAATCCAAAGATGACGACGAGCGCAGCAGCGATCAGAATGCCGGGGACGAGTTTTCTGGCGATGGAATCCGCCAGACGCTGGCTGGTGCCCTTGCGGGACTGCTCGGCTTCCACGATGTGCACGATTCTGGCCAGAGAATTGTTATCAGCCGTGCTAGTGACCTCGATTTCCAACGGTGCCGTGCCGTTAATGGATCCAGCAAAGACCTCTGATCCCGGGCCTGCCTCGACCGGAACGGATTCACCCGTCAACGCCGACGTATCAAGGGAGGTGCGACCGGTCAGAATGCACCCATCCGTGGCCAGGCGCTCGCCCGGGCGGACCACCATCTGGTCACCCACGACCAGTTCCGCGGGAGGAATAGTCACTTCGACCCCGTCGCGCAGCACCCGCGCCTCGTCCGGCACCAGGTCCAGCAGTGCGCGCAGACCACGGCGTGTTCGTGCCAGCGAGTACTCCTCCAGTCCCTCTGCAATCGCATAGAGAAAGACCAGCGTGACCGCCTCGCCAACCTGCCCCAGAATGACCGCCCCGAACGCGGCAATGGTCATCAGTGTCCCCACGCCGATCTCGCCCTTGAATAGGCGCCGCAACGAGAAGGGAATGAAGGTCCTCCCTGCGACGATCAGAGTGACGATTTCCAACGGCAGAATCAACCAGTCAGAGGCCCGTGCCATGGATGCAATCCACGCACCTAAGAGAAGTACACCGGAGAGTGCCGCTGCACGGATCTCTCTTACTTGCCAGAAACCTCCCAGCTCCTCTTCATTCTCGTCGGCCGCCGGTCTTTCGTCGCTGCAGCCGTGGGGATTACTCATCGGGCTGCCTTCCGCCCGACCGGTCACTATTTCGTCTCGTCGTCGTGTGGAACCGTGCATGAGACGTCAAGGCATTCGGCCGATTCGTCGACAGCGAGAACCACGTTCATGAGAACGCTCAAGGCACGAGTCAGGTGCGGGTCGGCAATTTCATACCGGGTCTGTCGCCCTTCGGGCAGAGCCACCACGATCCCGCAGCCACGCAAGCAACTGAGATGATTGGAGACGTTGGATCGCGTCAGGTCGAGGTCACGCGCCAACTGTGCTGGATATCCGGGGTGATCAAGGAGACTCATGAGGATACGAGAGCGGGTAGAGTCGGCCATCGCCCGACCGAGACGGTTCATAACATCAATACGGGAGGCAATAGTCAGCATATGCTGACTATACAGTCTACGATGACCAGTGAACAACGACTGCAACGGGAAATGGAGAAGTCGATATGACAGGACCCAATCATGCGCCCACCGTTTCCTCGAATCGCGATCGGTTGGCCATCACCTTCAGTATCACCACAACAATTCTGGTGGCCGAGGTTGTCGGCGCCGTTCTGACTGGGAGCCTTGCCCTCCTCATCGACGCCGCCCACGTCAACCCGCCGGAAATCACATCAGGACTACTCGCTATCTTTGGGATCATCGGACTCGTTGCAAACATCTCCTCGATTATGGTTCTAGCCAGTGTCCGCAGTGTGAACTTCAACCTTAGGGCTGCTTTCCTGGAAGTTGTCAACGATGCGCTTGGCTCCGCCGCAGTCATCATTGCTGCAATCATCATTGCCACGACCGGATGGATGCGCGCCGATGCCGTAGTCGCGATGTTGATCGGTCTTCTCATCCTGCCACGCACACTCAAACTTATCTGGGAGACTATCGATGTGCTTCTGGAGTCCACTCCACGAGGACTCAATCTTGAATCCGTCCGTACCCATATTCTCGAACTCCCGCACGTCCGCTCCGTCCATGACCTTCATGCAACGCAAATCTCTACTGGACTGCCGGTCTTGACCGCTCACGTGGTTGTCGATGATGAGTGCTTTTACGATGGACACGCACCCGCCATGATCGATGACCTTCAAAAGTGCGTGGCAGAACATTTCGAGGTTCAAATTGAACATTCGACCTTCCAGTTAGAACGTATGACACACGCTGAGCACGAGCACCCCACTCACGCATAATTAATTTTATAGAAATCGTTTTTATCTATAAGTGCGAAGCATGGAAGCTAGATCCAGGTTTTACCTTTAACTTTGCTCACAAAAATAAAGGAAAATTGGCAAGGAAATTCCCCCCGCCGCTGGCGAGGGGAATTTCTAAAGAGAAACTTATTCCTGTGAAGCAGACTCGCGAACAATATTTGGGTCTACCTGGATGCCAGGTCCCATCGTTGTAGAGATCGTGGACTTCTTGATAAAACGACCCTTCGAGGAAGATGGCTTTGCGCGCTGTACTTCATCAAGCGCTGCTGCATAGTTCTCAGCAAGTTGTGTAGGTGTGAACGAGACCTTGCCAATGATGAAGTGAAGGTTGGCATTCTTATCAACGCGAAATTCAATCTTTCCGCCCTTGATATCGGTAACAGCCTTGGCGACATCAGTTGTAACAGTTCCGGTCTTTGGGTTTGGCATCAGACCACGTGGCCCAAGCACCTTTCCAAGACGACCGACTTTGCCCATGAGGTCTGGTGTCGCAACAACTGCGTCATAATCAAGACGACCCTTTGAAACCTCATCGATCAAGTCATCGGCACCGACAATATCTGCACCAGCGGCACGTGCTTCGTCCGCACGAGCTCCGCCTGCGAATACAAGAACACGCACAGTCTTACCGGTTCCGTGTGGCAAGTTAACGGTGCTCCGTATTGCTTGATCAGCTTTTTTAGGATCGACTCCAAGGCAGAGAGCAACTTCAACAGTTGCGTCGTAATTTATGGTTGAGGTCTCGCGAGCTAGTGTCACTGCCTCAAGCGGGGTGTAAAGGTAATCCTTCCTAACCTTCTCAGCTGCCGCGTTATATTTCTTACTTCGCTTCATTTCACTCCTCTTTGAAGAACTGAAGATCAGTTCTTATTCGGTTGTGGTTAGCGAACCAGCGAGGTTCTCCCACAATTTTTTTGTATTTTGTTCTAATCCCTCATTCCGGTTGGAACAAAGAAACTTTAATCGACGACGGTGATACCCATCGAGCGTGCTGTACCGGCGATGATCAAAGATGCGGCATCAATATCGTTGGCATTGAGGTCCTCCATCTTTGTCTTTGCGATCTCTTGAACCTGTGACTTTGTTATCGAAGCAACCTTGGTCTTATGAGGGACCGCTGAGCCCTTTTCGACTCCTGCAGCCTTCAAGATCAGACGTGATGCAGGTGGAGTCTTGGTGACGAATGTAAAGGAACGATCTTCGTAGACGGAGATCTCAACTGGGATGATCTGTCCTTTTTGTGATTCGGTAGCAGCGTTGTACTGCTTAACGAAGTCCATGATGTTGACGCCATGCTGACCAAGGGCAGGACCAACTGGTGGCGCAGGAGTTGCAGCGCCAGCTTGGATCTGCAACTTGATCATTGCCGTAATCTTCTTCTTCGGGGCCATATTCGTTTCCTTTTTCTTTAACTTTTTGGACGGACTTGTGGTCGGGGATTAAATCTTCTGTACTTGGTGGAACGAAAGTTCCACTGGAGTTTCGCGCCCGAAGATCGAAACCAATACTTTGAGTTTTGCCTGCTCAGGCATGATCTCACTGATTGACGCAGGAAGAGTTGCGAATGGGCCGTCCATAACCGTGACAGATTCTCCAACTTGGAAATCAACAACACGGATCTCAGGCTTATCGGACTTCTTCACTGGACGTGGGGCAAGAATCTTCTCTACTTCTTCCAAGGTCAACGGACTTGGGTGATGAGCATTACCAACGAACCCAGTCACACCAGGAGTGTTACGGACGGCAGACCAAGACTCATCGGTGAGGTCAAGGCGGACGAGCACATAGCCAGGGTAGATGTTTCGCTTAACCTGCTTGCGTTGGCCGTTCTTGATTTCGGTAACCTCTTCTTCAGGAACTTCGATCTGGAAAATGAAATCTTCCATGTTGAGTGACTGAATTCGGTTCTGAAGGTTTGCCTTCACCTTCTTCTCATACCCTGCATAGGAGTGAACTACATACCAATCACCGGGTGCAATACGAAGTGCGCGACGGAACTCTGCATTAGGATCGTTCTCTTCTTCCTCGGCAGCTTCGTCAGTTTCCTCTTCAGTTGCCTCTCCTTCAATGGTCTCATTTATTTCAGCAACTACTACCAAGCCACCCTCATTTTCCGAAACTTCAGCAGCTATTGCCTCATTCTCCTCAGCAGTCTTTTCTATCTCAGCAGCCTCAACTATCGGCGCTGCAACTTGGTCAACAGCTGCCGCTGCCAGCGCAGCCGCGAAAGCATCAGTTTTTTCCTCAGACATAGTGCTTCCTTATCCAAATACCAAGAAGACGATCTTGGTTAAAACCAGATCGAGAAGCGAAACAACGGCGATAATGAAGGAGACGAAGACCAGAACGACGGCGGTATATGTGGTCAACATCTTCCGTGTCGGCCAAACAACTTTACGTAACTCGGCAATTACCTGTCGGTAGAAAAGGTCAATGCGCGCGAAGAGACCAGACTTCTTCTCCTCGTGGGACGCAACCACATCACTCATGGTGGGCCTTTCCTTTCACTAGTTCGATCTCTCACTCTTTCGAGTTTGGCAGGGCAGGAGGGACTTGAACCCCCAACCGCCGGTTTTGGAGACCGGAACTCTGGCCAGTTGAGCTACTGCCCTTCAGACGGCATGGCAAAAGACCATAAACGTCAGGAGGCAGAGTGTAGAGCCCGAAGCGCGCTTGGGTCTAACTCGCGCTTAGCCGAGGTCGGATCAGCCAAGAACTCGGGATCGGGAGGGAGCCAGAGTACGGCAGACTTCTCACTATGAGCGCCCAACGAATCTCCTCCCGAATCGCAGCCATCACCGAATCAGCCACCTTGGCGGTAGATGCCAAGGCCAAGGCTCTCAAGGCCGCCGGGCGCCCTGTCATCGGCTTCGGAGCTGGCGAACCGGACTTCCCTACCCCGGATTACATCGTTAACGCCGCAATTGCCGCAGCAACTGTTGCTTCCAACCATCGCTACACGCCAACAGCAGGACTTCAAGAATTGCGCGACGCAATTGTTGCCAAGACCAAGCGCGATTCCAATTACGAAATTACTGCCGACCAAGTACTTGTCACCAACGGCGGAAAGCAGGCTGTCTACCAGGCCTTCGCAACCATTGTTGAGGAAGGCGACGAAGTTTTATTGCCCGCTCCTTATTGGACTACTTATCCCGAGTGCATCAAATTGGCAGGAGGCGTACCGGTTGAGGTTTTTGCCGACGAAACTCAGAATTACTTAGTCTCTGTCGAACAACTTGAAGCTGCGCGCACACCAAAGACAAAGGTCTTATTATTTTGTTCACCAAGCAACCCAACGGGCGCTGTCTATCCCCCAAACCAGGTAAGAGCAATAGGTGAGTGGGCGCTCAAGCACGGCATCTGGATTATCTCTGATGAAATTTACGAACACTTACTTTATGACGGCGCAGTAGCGCCGAGCTTGCCCGTAGTTGTCCCAGGAATCGCAAACCACATCATTATTCTCAACGGTGTTGCAAAAACATATGCCATGACTGGTTGGCGTGTGGGCTGGATGATCGGGCCGAAGGATGTCATCAAAGCCGCGACAAATTTGCAGTCTCATCTTTCAAGCAACGTTTCAAATATTTCTCAACGTGCAGCAATTGCAGCGCTCACCGGCGACCTTTCTGCTACACATAAAATGCGTGAAGCCTTTGACCGCCGACGCAAACTAATCGTTGGCCTTCTCAACGAAATCCCTGGATTCAATTGCCCAACCCCAACTGGCGCTTTCTATGTCTATCCATCAGTAGAGGGTGTTCTCGGTAAGATAATTCGCGGCAAGACACCACAAACATCTACCGAACTAGCGACACTTATCCTGGAAGAAGTGGAAGTTGCAGCGGTACCAGGGGAGGCATTTGGGCCTTCTGGATACCTTCGTTTCTCCTACGCACTTGGCGATGAGGATATTGTCGAAGGAATTAGCCGAATCAAGAAATTGATCGCCGAAATTTCTAGTTGAGAGTTAGGCCCACAAGGTTTACTTCCGAAACTAGCGAAATTCCTTAGACGTAGAGACCGCACATGCGCGAATTACCGTAGCCCCATACCTTCACAAAACTTCGAGACTGCCAAGTACGCATCACCAGAAAGAGTTGCTTGGTCCAATTCTGAGTGATCAAGAATTATCTGACTTACGTAGGCTTCCACGCCTTGACAATCGGAGTCTGCAAAGTTTGCTCGGAGTTCAGTTAACCAAGTCTTGCCGGCGCCATTAAGAATGTCCGGAAAGATGGTTGTTGTCCGTTGGATAGCAGCCTCCACTCCGCCGAGATCGTTATGGATAAGCACAAAAGCGATGTCATACCAATCCTTTGGCTTGCCACGACCGTATGCAGCGGCCGTCTTAGCAATCAGAAATCCAGCTAGGCCTGCGACGCGCATTCGGACATTTTTCATTCGCCCTTCATCCAGGATTTCCAAACTCCGTTCTTCGACATCTAATGACGCAAATCCGGTGCCTCTTAAATTCACCGCGCCCAAGAAGTCACACCCTTTAAATTTTAATATTTCGTTTGCAGGCAAATCCGACTGATCCGCAAGTAAATCAAATTCCACTTCCACCTTGACTCCATCGGCTGTCCTGGTTCGCCATCGCCATGCTCCTTCGAAGGTGAAATCTCCACGTTTCCCAGGGCTGAAACCTGCTGCTTGCAATGCTTTCTCTAACCGAGGCGCATCAACTGAACCGGCAGCAATCTCTAGATCGACCTGTACGTCGATATCAGTTGTTCCTGCGTGCCTCCACGCGGAATTTCCGCAAAGTAGTGCGGGAACAAGTCCACCTAGAACGACAAACGCGGGCATCTCGCCATAATGATCAATAACTCGAACAAGGGCTAATTCAGCTGTTTCACGTGCGGCGGTTGATCTCAATGGTTTATTTGGTGTCGTCATTTTCCATAACCTCCCTCAGGTGATCGGCCACGTCCTCGCCTCTCACTCCGGAATGCTGCAGATCCGCATAAGCACGTGGCCAGGGGACAACTTGGATGGATCCCTCGAGACGAACTAAATTACGAGTTGCCTCAGAAGGGAACGGGGCCACCACGAGACGCCCACCTTTAAGGGGATAAAGCCCGACAGTTCTTAGTGCAGCAGTCATTGTGGCGGGAGATGTTGCATCCATATAGATCTCTAGTGGGGATATCTGAGTGCCAAACGGGGCCATGACTGCGGCGGCAATTGCACTGGTGGCAGCCCACGTTCTGCCGTCTTTAGTCCAAAATTCGCCGGCCTCTGCCAATGCGCTCAAGGGATCTTGCCACAGAACTCCCACGTGCATTTCAAATCGATTTGGCCGTAAAATTGTCGCTTCCGAGTATGAAGACAGCAACTCCGAAAGTTTTACGATTCGACGTCTAGACAGTCTGCCGCGAGCAGCATCTGAGGATAGTAAATTCATTTCGGACAAGATTCGTAGAGCACTGGCCGCACTACTTGGCGCCAGACCAGTCGTTGCCACTATGGACGCCACAGTGCCAGGTGTTCCGATCAGCAGAGCTTCTGCGACTCCCAACATAGAACGGGTCCATCGGGCTGGGCGCTTTGGAACTTGCACCTGAGTCTTTTCGCAAGATATTAGAAGGGGCCCCGAAGCTATTTGCGCCGATCCAGTTTCATCTACCCACCCGACGGAATGTTCTGCCAAGAGATGGCGAATTGCGGGCGTTGCGTAAGGTAATAAAAGAACACGCGGTTTAGGCGTGACAGAAAGCGCCGCTTTAACCTCCGCCAAATTTGCGTGCTTTACAAAACGAGCGCGCAATCGCTGTTCAGATACATGGAGAGTCAAGTCTGTCTGAAGCTTCGGGTCGGGCGAGATAGCTGCTTTAACGCCGGGCGGCATGATGGCGAGCAGCATTTGCCCCGCTGTGATTAAATCCCACATCTTGCCCCCTAATGTACGAAGAATTGGAATAGTACAGTTTTTATCATAGTATTGTCAAAATTCGTACTATTTACAACGGGGTCGCGCATTCCCAGAGGCAAGTCCCATTCCAAATTGGGGTGGTATTACTAGGTAAGCGTTAAGCCCACAAGGTTTACTTCCGGAATTAGCGAAATGCCAAATACCGCGGAAACTTTCTCCTGTGCTTCCTTGGCAAGTGCGGCGATATCAGCCGCAGTTGCGTTCCCCGAATTAGTCAAGGCAAGGACATGCTTGGAGGAAATCCGCGCACCCGAGTGAGCATCGCCTTTGTGAACACCAGCGTGTTCCATCAACCACGCAGCTGAGATCTTCACCTGTCCATCATCCTGCACCCATCGCGGCGCTTCGACAGGAAGTTTCAGTGCTGCCTCCGCGCTAATGATCGGATTGGTGAAGAAAGACCCAGCAGACCAGGAGTCATGATCTGAAGGATTCAAAAGCATCCCCTTACGCGCACGTAATTTAAGTGTGGCTTCACGCGTTGCAATGACTGATGCTTTTTCGCCTACCGAAATACCAAGTTCCGATGCCAACTCCCCATAAAGAATGGGTGTTGTCATCTCCCCGATTCTCAATTGGAAACCGACATCCAAAATCACGTACCGGTCGCGTTCCACTTTAAATCTCGAACTTCGGTATGTAAATTTACAACCGACGTTGATGAATGTACGTACTCTTTTTTCCTGCCGATCATAAGTACGGACCCGGGTTATAAATTCAGATACTTCGTGGCCGTAGGCGCCAATATTTTGAATGGGTGCAGCACCAATAGTTCCGGGTATTCCGCTTAATGTTTCGAGCCCGGCATAACCCCGAGCAATCGTGGTCTCGACGAAACTATCCCAGATCTCACCTGCACCGATTGTTAAGGTGGCTCCACTGCATGCATCGACTTCACTCTCGACCTGGGTGCTTGAAACATGAATGACAACGCCGTCAAATCCTGCATCGCTTACCAGAACGTTTGTTCCACTTCCCAATATGAGAACGCGCTTACCAGCGGCATCAGCGGCTTGAACGGCTGAAATGATCTCCGCTTCATTTGATGCACTCACGATTTGCTCTGCGGGGCCTCCCACTCGAAGGCTTGTGTAGTCAGAAAGCTTCCCCATGGTCGAAAGGCTACCTACGCGGGCTCAAGATCGCATTCTTTCCGCGAAAGCGTTCGAGAATACGATCGTAATTCTTCTTTGACTGGCCTTCGCGGAAGTCTGGATCCACATCGTGGTATCCATGGTGACGCTCCTGAATTAGCGGGAGATCCATTTGCAATAGGCGGCCTCCCGCATGGCGCATACGCAATGAGAATTCAATATCTGCATTTCGGTAGTAGAGAGCCCGCGGATTAAATCCCCCAACCTCTAGGGCGGCCTCTCGATCCACCGCAATGAAATAACTAAAGAGGACGTCAACTTCTCCGGGACCTTTGTCATCGACAGAACGCCACTCGTCTTCCAGATTAATAAGTCCGCCCTTCCACCCCACAGCAGAAAAGATGCCTTCTTTCAGTTGCGTGAGCACGGGTGCAATGGGATTGCCAAGAAAACGGGTAGATGGATCCATTATTACAAGGAACTGCGAAGGGACGTTTTGGAGCAGAGCATTTGCCGCTGGGCCCCAGCCGCATTCCTCAATGACTTTGATAACCACTGTTTTCTCATCAATTATCTCGACAAGTGGTCCAACCTCGTCGAGAGAGAGCAAAATGATAGGCACATCAATAAATTTCCGTATCGAAGCTACGGTTGCCAGAACGTCTTCTTGGAATCCTTGCACGATCATAGCAATCGCGATTTCACACGGGTCGATGATCGGAGTTATCGATCGGAGATTCTCGACAACCGTGTATCGGAGTTTCTCACGCAACTCAAAAGATCCGGCCTGGTCGAAAATTTCCCAACCCAAATCTGCAAGTTGATCTCTGAGGCGATCTGCGAGCGCAAAATCTTTTACCTGCCGTGCTTTCTCTCTCTCTTCACCGAGTTTCCAGATATTCTCTGGAATGCTCATGACTTTGCTACCAACGCCTTTGTCAGACCTAAGACCTTTACGCCTTTAGAGGTCGCAAGGATATTTAGCTCAATTCCATTTTCCGTGATCGCTGAAACGGTAGCGGAAACTGTGAGATCGACTTTCTCCCCAGCCGGCACAATCACTGGCTTGGCAAAGCGAGTCGAGAACTCTTTTACTTTCGCCGAGCCACCTGCCCAGTCCGAAACAAACTTGCCGACCAGTGCCATCGTCAACATTCCATGGGCTATGACATTGGGGAGCCCTACCGAGATTGCGAATGCCTCATCTTGATGAATTGGATTCTGATCTCCACTAGCATCGGCATACCTTTTCAACACGCCCCGATCAATCCAGAAAATGCTTTCTTCTACCTGGTCTCCAACATTGATCATCCGCGCACCACCAATGTCGACCACGAGGAGAGAACGAGTTCCTCTCCAGAGTGGAGGTCAGAGCGGACCGTGACAATCTCATTGCCAGCCACTTCTCTGTAATTTTCAATAGTTGAGGAGCAGCGGAAGATATCTCCGGCAACTACCGGCCGAAAGATTTTGAATTTCTGGTCACCGTGAACGACGCGAGACCAGTCCAGGCCAACATTGGGGTCGGAGAGAATCCCTTGGGATTGTTCAAGGGTGATCCGGATGGAGAATGTTGGAGGGGCGACGCTCAGGTCGCTCTCACCGATGACAGCAGCAAAATTCGCGATCTCTTCGGCTCTGACC
>JACPZY010000131.1 GCA_016195215.1 Actinomycetota bacterium
AGACGGTTCCCCGCATTTTCAAAAGAATCCGCCCTGCTTTCACTTACGAGCGATCTCTGCAAGTCATCACTATGGCCCGCGAATTTGGCCTCATTACAAAATCAAACCTCATCCTTGGATTGGGAGAAACGCGCGAAGAAATAAGTCAAGCACTTCGCGATCTCCATGATTCCGGGTGTGACCTGATCACAATTACGCAGTATCTTCGACCATCAAATCTTCATCACCCGGTTGAGCGTTGGGTGAAACCCCAGGAATTTGTGGAACTCGCCGATGAGGCAAGAGTACTTGGATTCCTTGGAGTTATGAGCGGACCCCTTGTGCGTTCGAGTTATCGAGCAGGTCGTCTCTATAAGCAGGCCATGGAGGCACGAGTCTCAAATGGCTGAGTTGGTGTATCCACCAGTTATTGTTTTCGCCAAATTATTTTGGCGCTACCTAGGATTGAAAATCACGGTCACCGGCGAAGAAAATATTCCCAAGGAGGGTGGCGCAATTATCGCCATCAACCATGTAGGTTACCTCGACTTCGCACTTGCAGGTACCGCGTTGCTTCCCACTAAGCGATATGTACGTTTCATGGCTAAGCGAGAAATTTTCGATAATAAATTTGCAGGTCCCCTCATGCGCGGGATGCACCACATCAATGTAGATCGCAATAACGGCTCTGCTTCTTTCGTAGCTGCAATGCGGACCCTTCGATCTGGTGAAATCGTCGGCATATTTCCAGAAGGGACTATCTCCAAGAGTTTTGAAATCAAAGAGATGAAAACTGGCGTAGTTCGTCTTGCTATGGGCGCGGGTGTGCCGATCATCCCCGTCATTATTTGGGGTAGCCAGAGAATTTGGACCAAGGGAGTCCCAAGAAATCTGAAAAGGCAGCGAGTCCCAATCAGCATTTCAATCGGAGCGCCAATTAATTTCACCCGTGAAGACGACGTAGCAGAGGCAGAAGTCGCCCTTCGCTCCACAATGATCGCCACCCTTCATGAGGTCCAGGAAAAATATCCAGATGGTCATACAGGACAGTGGTGGGCGCCGGTTCGTCTTGGTGGTACCGCTCCCGCCCCACTAAACTCCTGACCATGTTCAATAGAAAGAAATCTGCCAGAGCCGCAAAGTCTGCTAAAGAACCTCGATTAAAGGCGGTTCGCGAAGCGTACAGAGTCACTAAGAGCGTAAAGCCGTGGATCGGCGCCGCACTTCTCGCCATCTTCCTGGTCATCTGGGTTATTGGAATTCTTCTTGGTTACATCTGGGGACAACCTGCCTATGCAGCTTTCGTTTCACTTCCCTTGGCTTTCCTTGGTTCGCTCATCTTTTTCACACGCCAGGCCAGCACGGCGGCTTACCAATCTATTGAAGGCCAGGTCGGAGCTGCAGCCAGTGTCCTTATGGCAATAAGAAAAGGTTGGACCACAACTCCTGCGGTTGCCATCAATCGCAATCAAGACATGGTCCACCGCAGTGTGGGCCGCCCCGGAATTGTTCTTGTGGGCGAAGGGAACGCGAGTGTGAGAACGCTCCTTAACGAAGAGCGGAAGAAAACGGAGCGTTTTGCTCCTGGGGTTCCGATCTCCGAACTCATTGTCGGTGATAACGAGGGCCAAGTGAAGTTGGCCAAACTTCAAAAACGGCTGAAGAAAATGCCGAAGAAATTAAGCCCTGCCCAACTCCGAGAGGTTCGAAATCGGCTAAAGGCCGTCGGTGGACTCTCAATGCCAATTCCAAAGGGTCCTATGCCGAAGAATCTCAAGGTTCCAAAACGCTAAACTCTTAAAGACTAGAGAGTTAAAACAGTACCGCTCACTCGTTCGTGGATTCCTCGTCCGTTCTCATCAAAAGTCACTGCCGTAACGACAAGGCAGAGTAGAAGAGTCCGGATTAAAGCCTGGGTTGGCGAAGCCGATCCCCCATCGACGAAGCGAACAACCTTCATCCGCAGAATCCGCTGACCGGCGGAAGCCCCTTGCAGTGAGGTAAGAACCCAAACCTCAATGAAAAAGATGCCCAGGGGTGCAAACTGACTCCAACCCGGGGTTCTAGGAATAAAGGCGCTCGCGATCGCTAAAGACATCAACCAATCAATCGTTAAGGCAAATATCCGTCGCCAGAGTCCTACTCTTTTGAAATACACCGGAGAAGAGTAACCTCCCGGCGGCTCCAACTACCTCAGAATTACGTAACATGCCCGTAACACACGGGTCACGACCATTTCATGCTCTCGATCTACCCTGACGCCAACAGTTGGAGCTCAATGTGGAGCCAATCGGGTACCCCCGCATGTGCGGATATCGGTCTGTATGGGAGAAGCATGTTTAAGAATTCAGCAGAAGTTTTTGCTTTCATTAAGAAAGAGGATGTCAAGCTCGTCGATGTTCGTTTCATTGACTTGCCCGGCATCCAGCACCACTTCAACGTTCCCGTTGAATCATTTGATGAGGCAGTCTTTACCGACGGTTTGATGTTTGATGGTTCCTCCATTCGCGGATTCCAAGCAATTCACGAGTCGGACATGAAACTTCTTCCAGTGCCGGAATCAGCATTTCTTGATCCATACCGGAAAGAGAAAACTCTCATCATTAACTTCTCTGTTCACAACCCAATCGACAACACTCCATATAGCCGAGATCCCCGTGGAATCGTCGCAAAAGCGGTGGACTTCATGCGGAGCACCGGAATAGCTGACACGGCATTCTTCGCACCCGAAGCAGAGTTCTACGTCTTTGATGCCGTTCGATTCTCAACTGGAATCAACGAAGCTTTCCATCACATCGACTCATACGAAGGTGCTTGGAATACCGGCATTGAAAAGGATGCGGATGGCACACCCAACCGCGGCTACCGCACTCGGGTAAAAGGTGGGTACTTCCCCGTCTCTCCAACAGATCAGTACGCAGACCTTCGCGATGAAATGGTTATGAGATTGGGTGAGGTCGGATTGCTCGTTGAGCGGGCCCACCATGAAGTCGGAACTGCAGGCCAGATGGAAATTAACTATCGCTTCAGTGACATCTTGCATGCGGGCGACGACTTAATGAAGTTCAAGTACGTCATTAAGAACACTGCCTGGGCGGGCGGCAGGACTGCAACCTTTATGCCCAAGCCACTCTTTGGTGATAACGGATCTGGCATGCACGTTCACCAGTCACTCTGGAAGGATGGCAAGCCCCTCTTCTTCGGTGATGGCTACGGCGATCTCTCAGATATCGCTCGTTGGTATGTCGGCGGACTTTTGAAGCACGCTCCATCGTTACTTGCATTCACAAACCCAACGGTTAACTCCTACCGTCGTCTAGTTCCTGGTTACGAAGCTCCTGTAAACCTTGTCTACTCGGCACGTAACCGCTCGGCCTGTATCCGCATCCCAATCACCGGTTCGAATCCAAAGGCGAAGCGGATCGAGTTCCGTTGCCCAGATCCATCTTCAAATCCATATCTAGCTTTCGCTGCGATGCTTATGGCCGGACTAGATGGAATCATCAACAAGGTCGAGCCACCATTTCCCGTTGATAAGGACCTCTACGAACTTACCGGCGAAGAAGCAGCGGCCATTCCACAGGTCCCAGGTTCGCTAGATGCAGTTCTCGACAACCTTGAGAGAGATAACGACTTCCTTACACGAGGCGGCGTCTTTACTAAGGACCTCATCGACACTTGGATCAACTTCAAACGCACTTCTGAAGTGGACTATGTTCGCTTGCGTCCACATCCAGCGGAGTTCGAGCTTTACTTCGACCTGTAGGAATATCTACTCGGAACCCCCATCAGAAATGGTGGGGGTTTTGTACATACATACCATTCGAATTGCCCAATCACCTACTGTTAGAGTTACTGAGATGATCCACTTGGCGAAGATACATGACCGCGTGGAGCCCAAAAATGGCGAGTACATCACGATAGCGATTGATGGTCGTGGAGCATCTGGGAAATCTGCACTGGCGGAGTTCCTGAGTAAGCGACTCAAGGATTTCACGATTATAAATGGTGATGACTATTTTGAGCCACATTCAAATGAAATCACTTGGGGTGAATTTAACGAAGAGCGTTTTCGGAATGAAGTTCTACTCCCGGTCAAAATGGGTCTGCACGAATTTCCTATTCGCCCGTTTGACTTTCCAAAAGACGAACTTGGTGAGCGGAAGCAGATGAAGATAGACCGGGGCATAATTATTGAACGTTGTTATAGTTTCGAGCTCCCTGTTGATTGGGACATAAGGATTTGGGTTGAGACTCCAGAAGAAATTTGTTTGGAGAGAGGACTCCAACGTGAAGGTGCAAAAGTGTTGGGCAAGCGGGCAATGGCTGCCTGGTCGCAGGTATGGCAACCACGCGAGTCTCGATATATTGCGAAACTCCATCCGACGCAGATTGCCGACTATGTTGTGGATGGGACTCAACCTTTCGAGATTGGAAATTGGCTAGCAAGGAATCGCATGACTGAGGAGTGAACGGGATGCCGCTTTGGATACGCAATTCGTTTTGTTTGCTCATTTTGCCCTAAAGTCAAAAAACCATTCGATCTGAGCACAAATGATTACCGTTCACCTTTACTTCGATCTTTAAGCCGTAAGTCGTGCCATCCTGTTCGAAGGGCGGGAGATTCATACTGATCACACTTCGTGATTTGTGGAGATCCACGCCATTTGTATTCGGAACGTGGAATCATTCAATCGCAATAAAAAACTCCGGGTCCGCGTGAGCGAAATACCGGAGTTTCCAATACAGTGCCTAAGTAACTTAACTCGAAAGTCAGCGGTCCTCAAAGGCTTTCGTGCCGAACTATACCCTTTAAGGAAGAACGTGCCAACTCAACCACCATCCGACCCCTGGATAGAAGCTTGGCTGAGCACCGGACGATTTGGAACTTATCTTTCGGCTGCTCAAGGGTCGCGATCTCTTGCCCTCGCGCTCTACGAATGGAATGCCCGCCTGGGAGCGGCCTTTCTTCACGACTTGGGGCACCTCGAAGTTGGACTTCGTAATGCTTACGATCGGGTTCTTTCGGCGGCCACGGTTGGTAAAGATTCACATTGGACGGAAATTCCCACAATGCTAAAACTGTTTCCAGCTGTATTGAAGAACGACCCAGTCCAACAGCGACTGGTTGATGCAAATGAAATTCCTAGAAGTCAGATTCAACGTGCGCGCATGGACGCTTCTAGGTCTGGGAACACCGCACCAGTTCCTGGAAAAGTTATTGCCGAAGTAATGTTTGGATTTTGGACTTATTTAACTTCGAATGCCCATGAAAAAACCATATGGGTTCCCTATCTTCATACGGCTTATCCTGGTAAAACTGATCGAAGGAAAATCCATCAAACTCTTTACGAATTGAGACAGTTTCGAAATCGTGTAGCTCACCATGAGCCGCTACTTGTTGGCTCAGAGTTTGAACGGAGAAAGATCATTTCTGTTGCATCACGATTGCTACCCAAAGATGCGTTTGCTCACTTGACTCAAAATAGCGAACTCCTAAAGATTCTTGCTGATCGACCGTCATAGATTAGAGACATACACGGCTCGTGCTCCAGTCATGCCCCCACGAAGATGGAACGAATCAAAAGAGCAGGTGGAGAGTGCTTTTCTATCACCCTAGGCTTTACTTCGACCTCTAACCAAGCAGATCTCTAGCCTGTGTAAATGGCGAGAGGTGAGCGCAAAGCAACGCAAATTGCTCTCATCACTTCTCGCCATTTTTCATTCACACGACCACTCCCATAAACGTCTCTGTATGCTAAATCCCGTGAGTATCACTATTGCTATTGTCGATTCACGCGCTAAGGCAGAGTTAATGGAATAAAGGCGTACGCGTCTGCCGACGATTTGGGCGGCATGGATCTCGCGCTACAAGCTCAAGGCGTGAGAGTTCTTGTATCCGACACAGATGGGCAGGCAGCTAAAAAATTACTGGGTCACATCGTTCCAGTTTCCTCACAGGCAAAGCCACCAAATGCATTTCAGAGGTGGCTATTTACCCTCCTCGGTGGAAACAAATAGCACCCTCATCCCTAGATACCAAATTAGATGGCGAGACGTGGGAGTGAGTCACATAAGTGACTTGCACCACCTCTCGCAATTTTTGACATAAGTGACGGCTTGTCCTCTTTTCTTTCAAGACTTTCCCGAGGAAGATGAAGTTGCGCTCCCAACGATTCCTCAGAGGAATTCTTATGCAGAATGAACTTTCCCACCCCATGGGTGCACAAGTACTTGTCACGGGTGCTACGGGATACATCGGCGGTCGCTTGGTTCCAGAACTTTTGGCGGCTGGCTACCGTGTTCGAGTTATGGCTCGCCAACCACGACACCTTGCCAACCGAGAATGGTTCGATCAGGTCGAAATTGTCTAC
>JACPZY010000130.1 GCA_016195215.1 Actinomycetota bacterium
CCCAACTGTATCGGCTACTTCAATCGCAACGCCTTCAACGCTCGTACTCTCATCATGAGTGAAGGCGGTTATCCCTCGACTGCCACGGGTGAGAACGAGAAGTTGAACTCCGAGCTCCATAATCCTCAAAACAACCTCAGATTCACTCTCATCTGGGTACAACCATGCAATGTCATCCTCACTTGCTTTAATGACTGTAGAAATACTTGACCATCTTTCAAAGATTTCTACGTAGATTGATTTATCACTCAAGACATCAGATCGGACATTGGGATCATAAATAATCGGTGCGAATTCAGAAACGTGAGTAGCCCACTTAAAGAGTGAGACGGCGCCAGGTTGAATTACCGTAGCGAGAGTGCCGATATGGAGTGCGGATGGTTTGCATCGAGATGGGTCCGGTAGCCAATCTTCATTGAAATCAAATGTCGCGCTGTCGGCAGTAGTGAATTTGTACGTCGCCAAGCCATTTGCATCCAGACTCACGGCGGCGATTGCAGTTGGTTTCTCGCTACGGTGAACAAACTGGAGTCCGACGCTATCGGCAGTAAATTCTTCGCGGGCCTTCACGCCAAATTTGTCACTCGAAATCCCGCCAATAAATTGAACTTCTTGACCCAGACGGGCGATTGCTCTGGCAGTATTTGCAGGTCCGCCACCCAGAATATTTGACTCACCTATACGATCGACAAGGACTTCACCACAGACCCAGATACTCATTTAAGTTAAAACCCCGTTTCGCGCACTGGCCCATTCTGCCTTACGGTAGGCCAATGATTACCATTCCTCAGACTTCACTCTCTGTATTTCCGCTCTGTCTTGGCGGGAATGTGTTCGGTTGGAGCGCAGATGAGGAGGAGTCTTATAAGGTTCTCGACGCATATTTTAGAGAGGGTGGAAATTTCCTTGACACTGCCGATGTCTATTCGGAATGGAAAAAGGGAAATGAGGGAGGTGAGAGCGAGAGGATTATATCGACCTCTACTACGCGCATGAGGACGACGAGAAGACGCCATTGGGTGAGAGCCTGGAAGCCTTTACGAAATTAATTGAGGCTGGGAAAGTCCGGTACATCGCCTCCTCAAACTACTCAGCACTCCGTTTAATTGAGGCACTTGAAACAAGCAGAGTAAATGGATTTGCTTCATACATTGGCGCCCAGAATATGTACAACTTGCTTGATCGCAATGGATACGAAGGTGCAGTTGCCGATGCCATCTCTTCACATAATCTTTCCGGTATCCCATTTTATGCTCTGGCACGTGGATTCTTGACTGGAAAGTACAGACCAGGTCTTGAGGTTCAATCTGTCCGTAGTCAAGGTGTTGCCAAGTACGAGAATGACCGGGGCTGGAAAACCATTGAAGCGCTCCGTGAAATCTCAAAGGCGCATGGATCTTCTATAGCAGCTGTCGCACTGGCCTGGCTCCGCGCGCAACCAACCGTCAGTGTTCCGATTGCAAGTGCACGAACAGTCCAGCAGTTAGAAGAGATAACTCAGATTCTTCAACTTTCGACTGAGGAGATTGAGCGGCTGAGCCAGATTACTGCTTGAGTGATTCTGGGCCGACGCTCCACGAAATATCCTCATGCCGATCTACGACCCATGCGGAGTATTGAGATAGTTCGGGTTGGGAGAACCAGATAGCCCCGTCTCTGCCTTCAACCATCAACGCCGTCGCCACTGCATCGGCCAGCCCGCCATCTGGTCCAATCACCGTTGCCGAGCGAGCGCCGATGGCAATCAGGCCAGAGTGAGGATCGAGAATGTGCGCACCTCGTTCATAGGTACCACTTGTGGCTATCGCACCATCCATAATTTCAAAAACCTGGACCACCTCTTGCCGATTCTCCGGACTGACCACTCCGATTGACCAGGGCACCACTTTCTCTCTCTTTTCATCGTAATGGCCGCCACGCAATGAGAGATCGCCAGCGGCATTGATCTGAATGTGCTCGGCTCCGGCTCTCTGCACAATCTCGGCACACCTATCTGCCGCCCACCCTTTAACCAGTCCTGATGGATCAAATCCACCCTCTACTGCCCAAGGGTCAAAGGCGCCCTCGGTCAAATCACGGGCACTAATGCAACGGTTCCAAACGTCGCGAACTTCATCAGGGGTGTCTTCGATCGAGATTTCTCTCCTTCTCAATTTTGAAATTACAGAATCACCTCTGTATGTAGAAAATACTTCGTCGACATGGAAGACGAAATCCTTAAGAGAATCCACTCCCTTGTGAAGTGCCGCTTCGCTAACACTGGAGGATGAGAGATCGACGAAGAGGATTGTTCCCCAGACTTCGATCTCGCTCTTTAAACGGGCCACGCCCGATAATGTCACATGCCTGCTTTGGAGAGTGCTACTTGTAAGGATGTGTACCAGCCGTAAGAGGTATAAGAAGCACCCGAAGCGCCCTGAATTTTGGCCGACTGGGCCGCCAGCGTCTGCTGCCGAAGAACTGGAACCGCATACTGAGTGAATCGATCGCTCCGCCCGGTTGGCGCCTGAAGGGCGCGGGCATCAGTAATTTTTCCATCAACAACTGTGATCTCAACTTGGACATTCCCATAATTGACGAAAACAGTTGAACCAGCAAAAGTTCCATTGACCTTCTTGGCAGTTGACATTCCATTCATGGTGGCGGCTGGTGTTGAGACTGTGGCGTGCGTACTTGAGGATGTGGTCGTTTTAGTCGGCGTTGTTTTCTTGGGAGTCGTTACTGTCGACTTCTTTGCGGCAACCTTGGTTGATTTCTTTCCGCTTGCCTTTGGAGTAGCCGAAGTTGATGCAGAAGAAGCGGACGCTTTCACTACATTGGAGGTAGCTTGAGGAACTACCTCCGCTGCAGATTTAGAATTGACCGTGCTGATGCTGCTACTTCCTGCACCATTCACACTGCCAGCTAGATTCGTCATACCCTGCGAACCTAATTGAGGTGGGGTGATCGATAGGACTGCACCGAGTCCACCGACCGTACCCCCCGCTATTAGCAGCGCCCGCTTCATTCTGACCCCCTGGATGAACCACCACTCAGACCTACGCCCACACTCTCCAACACCAACCTGTGAGAGCCCTGAAATCGAACCGAGCAGATAATGCGATTTCCGGCTCTGGGTTCCATCGCCCTACTCCCCGTGGAAAGCAAAGGCTTCATCGTGGAACCGACTCTTGGGAATCCCCGCTTCCAGGGCCGCCTGGCGGACAGATTGAACCAGGGCCGTCGGGCCACATATGTAGATATCCGAATCGGCAAATAAAGGAATCATCTTCGTCAAGGTGGCGAAATCCATTGGGTGTTGCTGGCGAGAGCCCACCAGATAATGGACTCGGACGGCGCCTTCGGATTGGGCAGCCAGATAATCCAACTCCTGCCGGAAAACCAGGTCCTCAGAACGGGAAGCGCGGAATACAACATCCATCTGCACCTCGGGGCGAAACTCTTCCATGATGGCGCGGATGGGAGTTATCCCAACGCCACCCCCAATGAGGACGACATGGCGACGAGAGGAGCGACCAGCAGTAAAGGCACCATAAGGACCCTCTACAAATACGCGGGTGCCGGGCTTCAAAAAAGCGAGAGATCGCGAATGATCGCCCAAATCCTTCACCGTTATTCGCATCAGGTGCTCAGTCGGCGCGGCGGAGAGGGAGTACGGATGCGAGATCAGCAGATGGTGACGGGCGAGAAATCTCCATCCAAAAAACTGTCCGCCTTCTGCAGCCAACTTATGTAATTTACGTCCGCGCATGATGATTGAGATGACACCGGGCCCCTCAACAACGACGCGGCTGATTTTCAGGTTATGTCTGATTGAACGAGCAATCGGCACGCCAACTCTCCAGGTGAGAATACTCAACCCCGAAAAAAAATAGAGTCCCGTCCAATAGGCACGGTTGAGCGGATGGCCGATAAACATGGGACCGTTAAGAACTTGATGCATAAAAGAAAGTGCGATTGCCAGATATGTGTAGACATGAATGATCCACCAGGTCTCGTAACTCATTCTTGCCCGCGCCTTCCTATATGAAGTCACGCCCGCAGTAACCATCAGAATAAATGCGCCCAGCGCTGCCCACATCCACGGAAATTGAGTGAAGAATCGCCAGAGTTGTACTCCGAGCGCGACGCGCCCCTGCCCGGCGTATCCGAGTGTGACAAAGAGAACGTGGAAGCCGACAAGAAAGAGTGAGTACGG
The DNA here is from genome assembly GCA_016195215.1 of Actinomycetota bacterium. Lineage (GTDB taxonomy): Bacteria > Actinomycetota > Actinomycetes > Nanopelagicales > Nanopelagicaceae > QYPT01. Next base: position 4,199 of record JACPZY010000130.1, read on the forward strand.
GCCAAGTTTGCGATGCCACGAAATGAGTCGGTCGTGACCCACGCCCTGTTCTATCCACGGAATACGAGAGACGAGCAAGATTCCTACCAGTGCAAAGTAGGTTCCGACAAGGGCTGCCAGACGCGAGAGCGTGTTGACCACGGCATAGACCGAACTGATATCTGATTTGTTCATCGTCGTGACGTGAAGGGCAAGAGTGAGCCCGAGTCCAAGACCTGCAATCAGCGCCGCCCAATCAACCCCAACTCCCTTGGGTCGGATCGCTCTAGTGGACATGGATGTAGAGAACCGTAAAATCCTGAGAGTTAAGTGAGAGGCATCTCCGTCCTCTCGGAGAGTGTGACGGGCTCTGGATCAAAGACCCAATAAGGTGGGCTCATGCGTCTTCTGATCACCGGAGGAGCCGGTTTTATCGGTTCTCACCTCACGGACCGCCTCATTTCAGATGGTCACGAGGTCATCGTTCTGGACAATCTGGAGACCGGGCGGATCGAGAACCTCTCCGCTGCCAGTCACTCCGGTCGGCTGACTTTCATCGAGGGCTCGGTCCTAGATTCTGAAATCGTCGAAAAGCTTGTAGCAGAGGTGGATTTCATCTATCACCTGGCGGCGGCGGTGGGCGTTTTCAACATCCTGGAGAGACCCCTCGCCAGTCTGATGACAAATCTCCGTGGCACCGAGATCGTCCTGGACGCTGCTCTCAAATACTCGCGCCCGATCCTTCTTGCCAGCAGCAGCGAAGTTTACGGGAAAAATACTTCTGACTCGCTTCACGAGGATGACAACCGAATTCTCGGATCACCTCTCATGCTCCGCTGGTCCTACAGCCAAGCAAAGGCCATTGATGAGACGCTCGCCTTCGCTTACTGGGAAGAGAAGAAATTACCGACCAGGATCGTCCGATTCTTCAACACTGTTGGCCCGCGCCAGTTAGGTGCATACGGCATGGTTGTCCCCCGTTTTGTAGCGGCCGCACTTGATAACGAGGAGATCACCATCTACGGCGACGGCAACCAGACTCGTTGCTTCGGCCATGTTGCTGACATCATTGATGCCCTCATTAGCGTTGCCAATTCAGAGAGAACAATTGGCACCGTCGTAAATATTGGCAACAACGAAGAGATCTCGATCAATGACCTCGCAAAAAAAATCATCGAGATGACGGAGTCAAAGAGCAAGATCGTCTATCTCTCTTACGCCGACGCCTATAAATCTGGTTTTGAGGATATGGAGAGGCGAGTGCCCAATATCCAACGGATCAAGAAATTAACCGGTTGGAGCCCAACACGGAACCTTGAAACAATTATCCGAGATGTTGCCGAGCACCTCCAAGCAAATTAAAGACGGACGACATTCGCCAACTCTTTAAATATCCCGGTGCAATCCAGGATTGGAATTCCGCGCGCTGCAATCTCCTCAACCCGCATCCCTGGCTGCGCCGTTGCCACAACCGCAACGTCGCACTCCCATGAAAGATCAACTGGAGCTAAGCCTTCCCAATCTGCGACTAATGGATCATGCCAAGCAACTTCATACCCACGTGCGATCAAATCATCACGTAAAGCGGTAACCGGTGTCTCGCGGACGTCCTTGACGCCTGGCTTGTAGGCAACCCCGAGAATCAGGACTCTCTTCCCAGAAGCAGCCCCGCTTACCAGCTCACTCACGCGACTTGCGACGTAGAGCGGCATACCTAAATTGATCTCATCAGAGCGATCAATAATGGAGGCTTTATCGCCATTTCTCTCGGCCCACCACGATAGATACATTGGATCCACGGGAATGCAGTGACCTCCCACTCCAACACTGGGAGTGAATTTCATAAAGCCGTATGGCTTTGTAGCAGCAGCCTCAATAACTTCATGCACGTTGATCTTCTGTACCGCGCAGAGTTGAGTGAGTTGATTGACTAGGGCAATGTTGACCAACCTAAAAGTGTTCTCCAGCAACTTTGCCGTCTCCGCAATTTCCGGCGCCGAAACCTCCACGACCTCATCACAGATGGTGCTGTAAAAATCCACGGCTAATCGAGTGGAGTGCTCATCAATTCCGCCAACAAGTCTCGGGGTGTTCTTCTGATGATATTTAACGTCACCCGGATTGACTCTCTCCGGTGCCACCGCAAGATGGACTTCTACCTCAGGAGTTGATTTCCTTTGCTCAATCAGAGGCGCAATAAAATCTCTCAACGTACCCGGGTATGAAGTGGACTCATTAATAACCAAGGTGCCGCTCGCCAGATGCGGGGCAATATCAGTGACTGCCTTCTTTAAAATACTTAAATCAGGTTGACGATCATCATCCAGTGGCGTGGGCACACAGATCACAACAATGGAAGCCTCTTTGACATCCGCCACAGAATTGGAAATGCGGTATGTACCGTTCGCAAGGCCGGATTGAATATCCGCCGATGGAACATCCTCCACGGGACTCTCGCCGGCCGAGATATCTTCATGCTTCGACGGTGAATTCTCTACGCCGATTACCTTCCAACCCACTGCGATGGCAGCCATCGCTAACGGAAGACCTACATACCCCTGGCCGATAATGGCCACCGTTTTACTTCGCTGCGACATGAAGGAAACCCTATCCTTTGATCAAGGCTACAGCCGCTTTAGCTAGATCCCCATTGGGTTGGATTTTATTGATCTCCTCCGCAATGGCTTTTGCGTTAGGCAAGTCTTTGAGGGCTACATAATCTCTAACTATTTCCACCATGTTCGGCAAGTTCCAGGGATCTAATTCTACAACGCGTTTTCTAAATGTAATGGCTTTTTGATATTTCTTGGAGCGCTCATATGCAATGGCGCTCAACTGGTTTCCATAATTTGATTTAGGATCCAATTTGATGACCTGTGAAGCCAGATTTAGCGCCAAATCAATCTTGTCAATCCGCAGTGCGATATCACTTAAAGAGTAGAGGGTTATGGAATTCCTAGGCCAAATTTTGGCGGTTGCCTCAATCTTGTTGAGGAATTGCGCTGGGGCGAGTTGACTCCTATTTACTTGCATATCAAAGATCGCACTTGACGTACGAATACTCGGAAGAACGATAAGTAGCGCAACAATCCCAAGTGCCAGTGAAACTAGCGGGGCAAGATAATTTTCAGTGTCTATTCGATCATCGCCCTTTCCCTTTTTCTCCTTCTTTACCTTAGAATTTTTCAATTCTTCATGTCTTATGGAATCATGCGCAACTGCATAAAGCACCCCACCTGAAATCCAGAACCAGACCGCCAACCCAAGGTTATCTATCGAAATAATGGAGATAAGTAATAAGACCAACCAAATCGTAAAGATGCCAACCAGGTCAATCTGTGTTTGACCTTCTGTCTTCCGGAGACCTTGGATCGCTTTATGTAGGATGAGCACTACCAGTGAAAGATAGGGGAGAATTACCAGAAGGCCGCCCGTTGAAAGAAGTTGAAGAAAGACATTGTGTGCGTTGTCCGTTGCCTGCCCCAAAACCACCTGATTAGTTGGAGCGTACTGTCCGTAATTCTCAGCGAATCGGTCAAGCCCCACCCCAAAAAATGGGTGTGCTTTGAACATGCCGAAAGCTGCTCGCCAATAATCAAGTCGATTCTGCATAGAAGATCGATATAAATATGTGGCCAGAGGTCCATGATTGGTCAATCCCATTATTACCGGAACGGAGAATATAGCCACAATCACGGTTGAAATCAATCCGAATTGTTTCTTTATCTGCCAGAGTTTTGCCAAAACTAAAATTACTAGACCGATCGCAAATGCAAGAATTCCCTGAAACGATCCTGATCGTTTCATTACAAACAACTCAAGAAGCAGCAGAACTAATCCGCTCAACCGATATGAAATCTGATGATAAGAAAGTATGAACCAGACAGTGACGATCCCGACTGTGCCCAAAAAGGCAGACATGAAATCTGGATTACCAAGAGTGCCCACCACCGGTGCATATAAGAGAACCCAATGAAATGGATCACGGTTTGCTATTTGGAGTAGACCGTAGGCCGTCATTATTCCACCCACGACTAGTAGTGAATTTCTGTAGCGGGAGACACTTGATTGATTAAAACTTAAAGTGGCTGCGAACATCAAGGTCGCAAACGATAAGTAAATTATTGCGCCATTGTTCCGCTGGGCTGCACCATAGAAAGCTGTGTACTGAACGTCTGTAAGTAAAGCAGCGAGAAAGATTGCCAGCGAAAAGATGAGCACCGCCCATTGGATGGACAATAAATCACGGGCTCTTGCTTTAAAGAGAACCACTCCGATCGTACCTGCTATCCAGGCCGCAAGGATCGTAAGCACGAACATTTTCGGAAGACCTATCGGATCCGTCAATGTTGTCCATACGATCATCGTTACGCCAATGCCCGCCAGAAGCACTGTGTTTTGCGTCTGCTTGGCTTGTTTATCGGTTAAACGAATCAATGTCGGACTCCCGCCTTTGCCTAGAGTGGACTCTAACAATTAAACCAAGATTTTCACCTCAATCCCGCGGTCAGAGGTCTAGAAAGCCGAAACCCGACCCCTACCGAAGCAGGAGCCGGGTTTCGGTTCTAGTTAGTTAAGTACTCTAACCCGAGGGAGTCCCTCGATTTAGGCCTTTGTCTTCTTGATGATTCGGACGAGCAAGTTTGACAATGAAGTCAACTGTGCGCGTACTGAAGCAAGCAAGGTATCGACACGGAGACCAAGAGCAACAACTGCGGCAGTTGCGGCATCAGCGGACTCTTGGGCAGCTACTGCAGCAGCAGTTGCTTCCTGAGCGGCTGTGGTAGCTGCATCTGCAGCATCTGCTGCGTAGTTAGCTGCATCAGTTGCGGCGTTAGCTGCATCAGTTGCGGCATCAGCGGATGGGTTGGTTACCTCAGCAGAAGCAGCAAGTGCCAAGCTCTGTACAGCGGTTGCGAGGTTCGCAGATACACCAGTAGTTCCGGTGATGTTGATTGTCCCGGCAGCCAACGGTGCATACAAGGTAAAGGTCGCTACTCCACCAACGAATGTTGGAGCAGTTCCGCTAATTGTGTCACCTTGAAGTGAAACGTTGGATATAAGTCCACCGGCTGCGAGGAAGGCAGTGTAGGTACCGGTATCGGCAATGCCAGCACCAGTTGAATCCTTGGCGGTCAATGTAAGAACCATCTTCTCGCCTGGTGTATACGATGCCTTATCAAATGCCAAGGTCACTGTTGAGGCAACAACAGCGGTTACAGTAACCGTGATTGTTGTAGAAACGGTTGGTGTTGCTGCATCACCAAAGGTGATAACAGATGTACCAGCAGCAAGACCTTGAACTGCGTAGTAGACGTAGCCACTAACAGTCGTGAGTGCAGTTGTCGTTACCGTAGCGGTAGCAGTTGAACTTGAACTTGCGTAGACCGAAGTTCCGTCAGCAACTATGTTTCCATTTGAGTCAGTTACCTTAACTTTGATGGCTCCAGAACCAGCAGTTCCGTTAACACCGTTTGCGCCAACCTTAAGGTTGGTAGCAGATGCAGTTGCAACAAATGTTGCTGGACCACCGGTGAAGGTTACAGTCTCAGTTGAAATAACTGTTGATCCATCAGAGATGGTTATTGTTGAAACGCCAGCGGTTCCATCTGCGCTCACAAGAACATAAGCAACGTTGTTGCTGCTAGACAATGTTAGTGATGCAGCGCGCGCGGTACCTGAACCTGTTACTGAAGTACTCAATGCAATCAAGCCTGGACCCGAAACAGTTGCGGTTAGGGTCTGACTATAAAGAGCATTTCCGTTGGTGTCCTTAAGGGTAACCGCTACGTTTCCAACCTGACCTGCTGCGCTCTTGGCGACAGTCACAGTCTGATCTGAGGTAGCAACTACGTTTGTGCCACCAAGGAATGATGTTGAGTTGGTTGCGCTAACAGCAAGTGTTGTTGAAGCAACCCAAGTAATTGTCTTGGTTACAGCAGTTCCTGGAACACCATTATTGTCCAAAGGAGTTGCCGTAATTGTCTGCGTGCCAGTTGTCGAGCTAGCGAGTACGATCGTTACCGTTTTAGTGGCACCAGATGAGTTACCAGTGACAGTGAATGAAGAACCCGGAGAGCTAATAGCTGCCGTGCCTCCATTAACAGTTGCGTTAGTAGGAGCGCCGGTGCTAACAACCGATCCGACACCTGAAACAACAACGTTGGTCACGGTGCTCGTATCAACTGAAAGCGTAACCGTAGCTTGTCCACCAACGACCTGATAGCCGTTTGTGGTGTCATACATAGTGGTGTAGGCAACTGATGGCGCAGCATTGGAAGGTACCGCAGTAAGCAGTCCGATTCCCATGGCGGCGACAGCAACAAGCGCTACACGCTTGAATTTTGTCTTTGTAGACATTTGTATCCTTTCGATTGTCGCACTCAAGACGATCTCGAGAGCGGCTTTTCGATGCATCGCACGTGCTGATGCATCAAATTCTCCACCGTGTATCCGGACTCGGCGGAGAAAACTAGTCGGTAGGGATTTCATTAGGTGATCCCTCCCTTTCCTGATTCAGTAACTGAAATGGCCTGGGCAAGAATTTGTGTCTTGCCGGCAGTGAGAAGAAGGCGTGTTGTGATGACCTTCGGGGCTGCGGTTAAATCATATCCGTTTCCGTTTGTCGCCAGAAGGAAATCTGACTTGACGGCAGAATCAATGACCATTGTCACAGTCATTAGATATTGGCCATTGGCGAGCCGTTCCGTATAAGTAGTGCTAGACGCCAATTTTAGGGATGTCCAACTTCCGTTGATTCCTGCAGCTGGTGCGACGGAATAACTAGTGCCACTCCCATCGACAGTAATCGATTGTGCGAGAAGAATATTGGGAGCATCGACCAAGGTCATTGCCTGGTTGCTCAGAACAATTCCAGAGTCAGTCAACGTAGGTGCATCTTTGCCTACAAAAAGCTTGCCGATCTTTCCGGTCGAACCAGTGATAGTGAATCCCGTAGGAATTCCCTCTTTATCAAGTCCAGCAAAAGAAACCCGCGTTCCCTTGACTGCGAAGCCACTGACCAATCCATTGACCTTCTTGCTGGGAGTTGAGGCGATTGGAGAAGGACTCTCTGAAGAAGGGGTCTTCTTAGTATTGACTGAAGTTGTACCACTCGAAGTTGATGGTTGGGGAGCAAGAGGAGCGTTGGTTGCAGTCGAGGCGCCAGCGACAGGACCTGCTGAGGCGATCTGGGTTGGAGTGGCAGGAAGGATTGAACCTTCATTGCCGGTGATTGAGTTAAAGCCTAGGAATGCTGTAACTAGAAGAATGAGTGAGAGAGCAACTTTGGAAGACTTCTTTGCAAAATCTGCACTCTTTCGGTAAGTCGTGGAGAGAAGATCGAGTGCTGTGAGTCCACGCTCTTCGTCAATAACAAGCTCGGAGAGAACTTTGCGGAGCGATGCGCGAGCGCGATAGACGGTGTGGCGAACTGCGGAAGTTTTGATTCCGAGTTCGGCGGCAATTTCTTCTGTTGAACGGCCTTCAACCTCCCACATAACAAGGGCAGCGCGTTCGGCTGGTGAGAGTAGAGCAAGAGCTTGACGGACGATCGCAGCATCTTCTGCAGCACTCATAGCGAGTGAGTGGTCGCCGTCGTTCTGCCAGGCGGCTTCGATCTCTGCAGTTACATCGTCGAGAACTACAAGATTGGGACGGCGACCCTCTAAACGGAAGAGGTCGATGCAGAGATTCTCGATGGTGCGATGGAGATAAGAGAGTGCATGCTCTGTCGACTCAAGTTCGGGAGCGGCAAGCATGAACTTGATCAAGGCATCTTGAGTGATTTCCTCTGCCTTGGCTGAGTCTTTGAGGACGCGATTGGCGTGTACGAGAAGTTCCGAGCGGTGCTCTCTGTAGAAAGCACCGAGTTCGGCAACAGTCCATACCATCGGACCTGCCTGAACTGCGGACTTTTTCGCCACTATTAGATCCTTCGTAACCGGTTTTTGGTGCAGAGGTAACCGTCGCTGCCTCTACTTGCTACTACGAATCTAATCGTAGATTGTCGCGAAGGAGGGACAAAACAGACATATTGCCAGGTTCTTAAAGAACTCACATGTTTTAGGCACACCTTTGCCTGCATCTTAAATTACTACAAATGTAGTAAAGTATTTTCATGAGCATGCCAGTGAGAATTGACAAAGAAACGTATGAACGCGCCAAAGCCGAAGCCGCGATCGAGCATCGAACAATTGCGGGTCAGATTGAGTACTGGGCCAAGGTTGGTCGCACGGCGATAGATAACCCCGATCTGCCTATAAATTTCATAATTGACGTTCTTGCCGCGATGGCAGAACCAGTCTCTAAGAAGGTTCAGCTTGTGCGCCGCGAAGAGCTATCAGAAGTTCAGGAAAATAGTTGATTTACTCGGAAATTTTTTCCCATCGCTTTCTCCGTTCCTACAAGCGATTACACCCTAACCAACTCCGCGCCATCCATGAAGCGCTCGACAAAATCCTCCATGAACCCACAATCGGTAAACCGAAGAAGGGCGATTTGACTGAACTCCTCGTATATAAATTCCATGTCGCCGGAGGAGAATTCTTGATTGCTTATACGGTTAATGAATCAGTCGCGCTGGTGACCTTCGAAGCAGTAGGTCCGCATGAGAACTTTTATCGCGATCTAAAGCGATAGAAAACTTAGTGAGGTTGGTCGCTATTTAACGTTATATGTTTTACTGAAGACGATCTTCCCGGAAATCGTGACGATGACGATATGAAGACCGGGTTTCACCTTATTTTTACCGACTTTAGCAGTTACCCCATCGATGCTCACCTTAGCCGAAGCGGCCGTGACGACCACAGTGATGGCACCTGGAGAAAGGGCCACACTTATTCCTGGGGCACCAGGCTTCGTCGTTGGTCCACTGGTGGGTTTAGTAGTCGGTTTTGCCGTAGACGTTGGCTTAGGTGTGGGGGATGGACCAGTCGGGACGAGAACTTGAATGGTGAAAGTCCTCTTCACTGCGGCGGAGGTCGAAGTTGCAGCCTGGGTAGCCGTAATTATTGCTGTGCCGATTCCACGCATCTGAATAATTGAACCGGAGAAGGTGACGACCGCGGGATTAGATGATTGGAAAACCCAGGGCACCGCTGAAGATGACTTTGGCAGGACCAGAGTTGGGGCAATCGTTCCGTAAACGATCTTTAGATTTGCGAAGTCACCAACGACGGCGGCCTCTCTTCCGGTCACGGTGGTCTGCACGGTATTGGACTGCGAATAGATTCCGTTTGCCCGCTGAGTAGCGGTCAATGTGGCAACTCCGACTCCCACAATTTTGAGGGTGTCACCGGTTACCACCGCAACTTTCGTATTCGAGGATGTGAATACCCACGCGCCTGTTGAATTGGAAGCCGGTGGCTTAATAGTGATCGCTAGATCTCCGACACCACCTTCTATTGGAGCAAATGTTCCAAGAGTCGGAATTGCGCCATAGACGCGCACTGCGATCTGCGATGTGGCCGCAGTAAAGAATTGCGTCGCCGCTTGGGTTGCAGTGATCTTTGCCAGGCCAGCCCCTTTCACCTTTGCGATATTTCCAACAATCTCAATCACTGAAGAATTGTCAGAGGCGAAACTCCAGAGGCCCGGGGAGTTAGAAGTCGGCGGGTCTAAAGTGAAATCAGGATCTCGCACCACTTTCTCAATGGAGTTCCATGCTCCCAATGTGGGAGCACCCGTGACTGTAAAAGTCATGATGACGGGATCGGACGGACCGTATGTGCTTGAGGCGGCCTGTGTCGCCGTGATCGTTGTCTTTCCCGGTTTTAGCATGGCCACCGTTGAGCCACTGATTGTCGCAACAGATGTGTCAGAGGAAGTGAAACTCCAGAGCCCAGTTGAGTTAGAGGTCGGTGGCGTCAATGTGACCGTGTGCGATGTGACTATCTCATAGGCAGTCGTTGCATCCGGGAAAGATCCTATTGTGGGTGATGTGCCTTTGATAGTTAATGTCATAGATGCACTGGCGGATGAGAAACTCCCAATCGCTGATTGAGTCGCCGTAATTACCGTGGAACCAAAGGCAAGAGGTGTAACTACGTTGCCAACCAATCGCGCAACTGCCGGATTTGAGGAGGCAAATGTCCATGCCCCAGTTGAGTTTGAGGTTGGCGCAACGAGTGAAACGCTTGCCACGCTATCTTTCATAATAGTGATGCTGCCGAAGGGTCCAAGGACGGGCTTATTCGCAATTATGGTAAGGGTCATCGTGGTGGAGACGGAGACCCAGTTAATAGTTGGTCGCTGTGTGGCAGTAATGAGAACAGCTCCGCCATCGAGCAAGGTGACCTTATTTCCCAAGACTGTAGCGATCTTGGGATCTGCTGAAGTGAAAGACCAATCGCCATCCGATTGGGATGTTGGCGCAGTGAGTGTGAAAATCTTCTCTGTTATTTGAACAGATTGTGGGGGAAAAGATCCTACGGTTGGAGTACCCGGGCTTACGCGCAGTTGAGTTGATCGCGATCGGGCGGTGTAATTTCCGCTAGCTGCTTGCGTGGCAGTAATAGTTGTTGTTCCGACAGATAGAACCTTGAGAGTCTCTCCGGAAACGGTCGCGACGTTTGCATTAGAAGAGGTGTAGGACCATTTACCAGGAGAGTTGGTCGTGGGGTGAATTATCTTCACTGTTCCCACTCCATACGTGGCAGTCATAATGGGGAAGGGCCCAAAGACTGTCAATGTTGCCTGCGCTTGTGGGGGAATGAGAATTGCGATGAGTGCTAGCACTATTACGGCTACCGAACCGCGACGAAACTCTTGACGTAGGCCGCTCTTGGGGCGCCAAATTCTTATGCGCATGATGCAAGTATCCTCCGCCTCGCTCAACTTCCTGGGATTTAGCCACTACCAATCAATAACATCTGTGTCACGACGCACAGTGAAGTTACTCGCAACTGCCATTTCTGCCTTGCGTCATGGATGAAATAGGAGAAGGCTTCAACAGTTCTACGGTGAATGGAGAGGCCACCAATGTTTCAAGTGCGTATTCATGGTCGCGGGGGACAGGGCGTGGTCACAGCGGCCGAACTACTCGCGCAAGCAGCTTTCTTTGAAGGCCGCCACGCCCAGGCATTCCCAAGTTTTGGATCTGAACGAACTGGTGCCCCCGTGGTGGCTTTTGTTCGGATTTCCGAAACCCCCATACGAGTGCGCGAGCCTGTAATGATGCCCGACGGAATCATCGTTCAAGATGAGACTCTCTTGCACGCGATTGATGTCTTTAGCGGGCTCTCGCCGCAGGGATTCGTAGTCATTAATACAACTTATACTTTTGAAGAACTCGGTCTTGGCGAATACCTTTCCAGTGAGATTCAGATCGTCACTGTGCCTGCAACCCAGCTTGCGATGGAGCACCTGGGAAGACCTGTGCCAAACGCAGTATTACTCGGCGCATTTGCAGCCTTGACTGGTGTTGTTTCCCTCGACTCAGTAACACGAGCCATCTCCGAGAGGTTCAGCAATAAACTTGCGACGGGTAATTCATCAGCGGCCGCAGCTGCATTTGAAATTGTTCAATCTCAACTCACAAAAGAGCGCGGAGAACCTGCAGATGCTTAGGCAAGTTGAAGGATCCAAAGCGGTAGCAGATACCGTTGCACGTTGCCGACCAGAAGTTATCTGCGCCTATCCAATTTCTCCACAGACACATATCGTCGAAGGATTAAGCAAGATTGTTAAGTCGGGTGAACTTAAGAACTGTGAATTTGTGAATGTTGAATCAGAATTCGCGGCCATGTCCGTGGCTATTGGTGCAAGTGCGACAGGGGCTCGCACCTATACAGCGACAGCGAGCCAGGGACTTCTCTACATGGTCGAGGCTGTCTACAACGCGTCAGGACTCGGTCTGCCCATCGTTATGACTGTTGCGAACCGCGCCATCGGTGGACCAATCAATATCTGGAACGACCATAGCGACTCCATGTCACAACGCGATTCGGGATGGATTCAGATCTACGCGGAAACAAATCAGGAAGCCGCGGATATGCATGTTCAAGCTTTCAAGATCGCAGAGGAACTTTCACTACCGGTGATGGTCTGCATGGATGGATTTATCCTGACCCACGCATCCGAACAAGTTGATATCCCAGAGCAAGCGCAGGTCGATGCCTATCTCCCCCCTTATGTGCCACGACAAATTCTGGATCCTGAAAATCCAGTATCAATCGGAGCGATGGTGGGGCCAGAGGCCTTTACAGAGGTGCGCTACCTGACTCATGCTCGGACTCTCCGGGCTCTTGATGTCATCCCCCAAGCGGCCGCAGATTTCGAGAAAATTTTCCACCGCGACTCCGGTGGACTTGTCAGGCCGTATTTCTGCGAGGAGGCAGAGACGGTAATCATTGCTCTGGGCTCCGTTCTCGGCACGATAAAGGATGTGGTTGATGAGCAACGTGGCCAGGGTAAATCGATCGGTGTGCTTGGTATAACGACATTTCGTCCATTTCCTTTTGAGGCAGTTCGAAAAGCAATGCCACATGCAAAACGGATCATTGTCATCGAAAAATCTTTCCAGATCGGCATCGGCGGCATCGTTGCAGAGAATGTGAAGAGCGCGATAGCGGGTCTCAACATCGCTTCTTACACGGTGATCGCAGGATTGGGTGGTCGCCCGATTACTAAAACTTCCCTGCATTCCCTTTTCGAAAAGGGAATGGCAGAGAAACTCGAGGCACTTACTTTCCTTGACCTTGAGAGAGAAGTCGTGGAGCGCGAAACTATTCGCGAGGGGGCAAACTTGTGACAACTACACCGGTAAAGTTTTATCAGGTCGGAAGTTTTGCTGTCGGAAATCGCCTTCTTCCACCTGAGATGCGATCGGTGCAATCAGATATCGAAAGAACAAATGCCCTCACATCGGGACACCGTGCCTGCCAAGGGTGCGGGGAAGCACTCGGAGCGCGGTACGCACTTGACGCAGCAATGCGCGCGACTGAGGGAAAATTAATCGCAGTAAATGCGACTGGTTGTCTGGAAGTTTTCTCTACGCCTTACCCGGAGAGCTCGTGGAGAATCGCTTGGCTTCATTCCCTCTTTGGCAACGCCCCCGCAGTTGCGACGGGTGTTGCGGCCGCACTCAAGGCGAAGGGTCGCACGGACATTCGCGTCGTCGGCCAGGGTGGAGATGGCGCAACAGTTGATATTGGTTTCGGTCCACTTTCGGGAATGTTCGAACGCAATGACGATGTCCTCTTTATCTGTTACGACAACGAGGCGTACATGAACACCGGAGTTCAGCGCTCGGGGGCAACTCCCCCCGCTGCCCGTACCACTACAACCCAGGCAGTCGGACCTGAACCCGGCAACGTATTTGGGCAGGGCAAGAATCTTCCCCGAATCACCATGGCACATGAAATTCCATATGTAGCAACGGCAACTGTCGCGGACTTGAGAGATCTCGAAGCAAAAGTAACAAAGGCGATGGGGATTCGCGGAGCACGCTATCTCCACATATTGGTTCCGTGCCCACTTGGTTGGGGATCTGAATCCTGCGACACCGTTCGAATCGCTCGCTTAGCCACACAGAGTGGACTCTTTCCAGTCTTTGAGGCAGAAGAGGGCGAGGTCACCTCATCGACACCAATTCGCCAATTGGCAAAAGTCGAGGAATACCTGAAATTGCAGGGCCGATATGCCCACTTATTTAAACCCAATCGGAGAGATGATGTGATTGATCACCTTCAATCAATGGCCGAGAAGAATATTAAGCGTTACAACCTGCTCCCAAATGCTGGGGAGGGAAAATAATGGAGAATCCATTTGCAATAACTCTGGGTGTAGAGACCAGCCTGGCAAACCATACGGGCTCTTGGCGAGTAGAGCGTCCGCAGTATGTGAGCCTGCTGCCACCCTGCAACGCCGCCTGCCCCGCTGGAGAGAACATCCAGAATTGGCTCTACATTGCTGAAGATGGGTCGTACGAAGCGGCATGGCGTGCATTGGTAATTGAGAATCCGTTTCCTGCGGTGATGGGACGTGTCTGTTACCACCCCTGCCAGAGTGTGTGCAACCGTGCCCAGTTGGATGAAGCAGTCGGTATCAACTCTGTAGAGCGCTTTCTCGGTGACCATGCAATTGAAAAGGGCTGGAGTATTCCAGTGACTGCGCAACCAACCGGTCGTCGCGTTCTTATTGTTGGCGCCGGGCCAGCCGGCCTATCTGCTGCCTACCATTTACGACGACTCGGACATGATGTAACTGTCCGCGACTCGATGAATGTCCCAGGCGGGATGATGCGGTACGGAATTCCCAAGTATCGCCTCCCGCGAGAAATATTGGATGCCGAAATCAAGCGTATTGAAGATATGGGTGTTCACTTCGAAATGAACACTCGTATCACTGATATTCGCAGCGCATTGGAGGAAGGATTTGATGCCGCCTTTCTCGCGGTGGGTGCGCATATTGGAAAGCGCGCATATATTCCAGCTGGCGAGGCGGCGCGAATTCTCGATGCCATATCGGTACTGCACGATGTTGAAGATGGTCAAGCGCCGATGCTGGGCCGCAAAGTTGTGGTCTACGGCGGCGGTAATACCGCCATCGACGTCGCACGTACAGCGAAGCGACTGGGAGCCGAAGAGTCCATCATTGTCTATCGACGGACACGAGAGAAAGCGCCTGCTAACGATACAGAGATCAAGGAAGCACTCGAAGAGGGTGTCCTCATTAAGTGGTTATCAACGATAAAGCATGCCGAAGCCGGACTCCTTAAAGTCGAGAAGATGGAGTTAGATGAGAAGGGCTTCCCACAACCCACCGGGGAATTTGAAGAATTAGAGGCAGATTCACTTGTGCTTGCCTTAGGACAGGAATCCGACCTCACACTTCTTCAAGGGGTCCCCGACCTTGAGGTCATCGACGGGGTCGTGAAAGTCAACTCCATGATGATGACTGGATATCCAGGAATTTTCGCTGGCGGTGACATGGTGCCGGCAGAACGGACGGTGACAACAAGCATCGGTCATGGCAAGAAAGCAGCGCGCAATATTGATGCGTGGCTTCGACAGAGCGAATATCAGAATGCCGAAAAGTCAACCATCGTTGAGTACAAGGATTTGAATCCTTGGTACTACTCAGATGCACCGCATGCAGTCCGTCCAAGACTGGAAGGCGCCAGGCGAGCCAGTACCTTTGATGAAGTCGTTCAGGGTCTTGATGAGTCCACGGCACTCTACGAAGCTCGCCGCTGCATGTCATGCGGAAATTGTTTTGAGTGTGACAATTGCTTTGGCGTCTGTCCCGACAACGCCGTCATCAAACTCGGAGCTGGCAAAGGTTTTGAATTCAATCTTGATTACTGCAAGGGTTGCGGTATCTGTGTATCTGAATGTCCAGCAGGATCCATCGTCATGATTCCAGAGAAGAGTTGAGATGATTATTTGCATTCCAATAACTACAACAGGTGAAGTTGATCCACGGTGGGGCCGTGCGGATTGGGTCGCCTTGGCCGAAATTGATGCTGGAAAGATCGTCAATTGGCACGAGGTCGAGGTTTCTTGGAGCACGTTGCACGATGAGGGCACCCATGGTTCACATCACGCGCGAGTCGTGAAATTCTTACGCGATAACAATGTCAACGCCGTCGTTGCCAATCACATGGGTGATGGGATGACGCGGATGCTTAAAACTATGGACATACCTGTTTACCTCGGAGCCAATGGGAATGCTAGAACGGCGATTCAGGTCGCCATTCCGTGATACCCGTACTTCTTATCCCACCATTCACGGGCAAGGGCGAGTAGTTCAGGTTCTGTCAATCTCGTAATATCTACATCCAGATTATCCGAAACTTTCTTAGCTAGGTCAGGATACTTTTTTTCAAAGTAATTCATGAGTGCGGGGTAGGCACTCCCCTTGCCGTTCCCATGTGTAATGAGAAGAACCTCTTCTGCGGGCTTAAGTGCCTCTGCAATTGATTTCAAATAATCGTTCATATATCGATCGACGTCACGCATGTGATGAAATTGAGCCATACGGATATGGTGATGACGAGTAAAGGGATTGCGGGCTTTAATTGTCTCGTGCTCTGTTCCGCGCTCTAGATCTGGACCATAGATTCGAGCTTCGTCCTGCGTGACGACAGCTACCGCGAATTGACCTGTGATGTCTGACATGGCATGCCTCCATTGGCGCTTGCTAATTCGACTCTACTCCTGCACCCAAAAGAGGCAACAACGCTTTCAATATTGATGTAGCACAAACGGATCAATGTGCTACATTTACTCAATGAGTTCAGGCATCAAGAAAGTAGGAGTGAGGGAACTCCGCCAAAATGCCAGCGGAGTGCTCCGAGAAGTAAAGGCCGGTGCATCAGTGGAGATCACCGAACACGGTCGACCCGTGGCTCGCATAATTCCGATTGCCGCCTCTGGCTGGGAAGACCTTTTCGCTGCCGGCTTCGCACTTCCATCCACAGCCAAAAATTGGCGTCCAAGTAAAAAAAGAATCAAGATCAAGGGCGGGAAAAATAGCTTGCAGATCTTGCTGGAAATGAGGGAGGAAGAAGTTTGACTTGGTATCTTGATAGTTCGGCCATTCTCAAACTGATCTTCCAAGAGAACGAATCTGGTGCCCTGGTTCGCGCAATAAGA
>JACPZY010000117.1 GCA_016195215.1 Actinomycetota bacterium
CAACAATGATTTTCGTTCAGAATGCCCACACTCCTGCTCGCATAACTGGGCTCATCATTGCTGTTATCGCTGTACATCTGGCGATCGGATTCACTTTGCATGGCTCAACTGCAATTGTCCGGTTAATTCGCGACTCTGGGGTGACATTGGTTGCTCGCATTGCAGGTCTACTACTCGCCGCAATTGCAGTTCAGATGATGGTCGAGGCAATCAAGGGTTTTGCCGCATCTTGGTAGTGCCCCCTGCCATTACTGGAAGAATCTAGGTTGCTGCGCTTTTAAACTTCTTATTTCGGGTTCTTGTCCGCTCGGTCTTAGGGCGGGACTCTTTCGGGCGTGCAGGCGCAGAAAGTTTTGGAGTGTGGTGGCTATTTGCCCTTAGCGGCACCTTAGTGATTGTGGTCGTGGCAATTCCGGCGCGCGCCTTCTTGATGCGTCCGTTTGAACCGGCTGGTATTTTCAACGCTGAATAGAGATGCTCTGAAGAAGAATAAGTCTCGACTGGTTCTGCTAAGCCCAATTTAAGTGATTGATTAATCAAACTCCACCGTGGCATGTCATCCCAATCAACGAAGGTGACCCCAATTCCGTGTGCTCCGGCACGGGCTGTTCGTCCAATACGGTGGACATAGGTCTTGTCGTCCTCAGGGCACTGAAAGTTAATGACGTGTGTGATGCCGTCGATATCAATTCCTCTTGCGGCGACATCGGTTGCCACAAGTACATCAAATTTTCCGGCCTTGAAGTCAGAGAGAGCGCGTTCGCGTGCGCTCTGACCAAGATCACCGTGGATGGCGGCTGCTTTAAATCCTCGCTCGAGTAGATCATCGGATGTCTTCTGACAAGTCCGTTTTGTGCGACAGAAGACCATGGTGGGGCCGCGTCCCTCTGCCTGCAAAATTCGAGCAAGCATTTCGATCTTATCCATGGCATGAGCCCTAAGCACGTGCTGTTCTACACGAGATACAACAGCGCTTTCATCATCGTTATCTTGCGTGCGAATATGAATTGGTTGGGACATGAATCGTCTTGCTAGGGCAATGATGTCGCCGGGCATGGTGGCGGAAAAGAGCATCGTCTGCTGGCGATTAGGCGTACTTGTAAATATTTTCTCTACATCAGGAAGAAATCCTAGGTCCAACATCTCATCTGCCTCGTCGAGAACGAGGCGCGCCACCTTATCTAATTTAAGATGGCCTTGACGGTATAAATCAAGAAGCCTTCCAGGCGTTCCCACTACAATCTCGACCCCGGCATGTAGCTGCTCAATCTGTGGCTCAAAGGCTCGTCCACCATAGATGGCAAGAACTCGAATCCCTCGGCCGGTCGTCAATTCCTCAATGTCTCGCGCTACCTGTAAGCAAAGTTCGCGTGTAGGTACTACGACGAGTGCTTGGGGTAGATCACCATTTTCAAAATTCTTCCACTCGGGATCAACCGGCGCGATTACCCGTTCAATGAGTGGAATGCCAAAAGCTAAGGTCTTGCCAGTGCCGGTCTTGGCCTGCCCTATGACATCTCCATCGCTGAGTGCGATGGGAAGAACCATTTCTTGAATTGCGAAAGGAGCCACGAATCCGTGCGCCAAAAGTGCGGCAACGGTCTCTTCTCTTAAGAGCAAATCGGCAAAAGTTTTAGACACCTTAAACTGTGCCGAAGCCGACTCGGCGCTCTGCTTGCTCTCCGATTTCGACAAACCCAATCTTGTCCGAAGGCACGATGATTTCTCGTCCTCGAATATCACTCAATACCAAAGGGGATCCAGAAGAAAGCGTCAAAGTGACTGCAGACCTGATCTCGTCCACGCTCGAAGGGCATTCGAAGGCGAGTTCGCTAGAAATATTGGTGATGGCTATTCGCACTTCCACTTTCTGGTTTGTAACTGATTTCTTTGCACTCATAGTTCAATCCTACCGAGAAACGAGTGTGATTGCCGAATGGGCAGTATTTACCGCTCATCCATACGCGGAAATCCCGATATTCCTCGCCAAAGAATGTTTGTCAGAAGATCTGTTGCTGTCGCGCGCGAGAGTTTGCTGTCGCGATCCAACCAATGTCGGGCCGTAACTTGCACACTTCCGATGAGCCCGACACCCAGAAGCATCGCCTCCTCGCGCGGTAAACCAGTATCCAGGGATATGACAGCGCTTACTGCCGCGGCGCAGTCATATGTCATCCGATTCAATCGTTCGCGAACTGCAGGCTCGACACTCATGTCACTTTCAAAGAGAAGTCTGAAGGCTTCTCCTTCGCTCTCAATAAAATCAAAATACGCTTCAACAGTTGCGCTTACGCGGTTTGCATTTTCAGGTGTTGAAGCAATGGCCTTCTGAATCTTGAAGACAAGTGTGTCGATGTGAAGGTCGAGTACGGCTAAGTAGAGTTCAAGTTTTGAGGGAAAATGTTGGTAGAGGACGGGCTTGCTTACACTTGCATGATCGGCAATCTCATCCATCGCCGCCGCGTGATATCCGGCGGCTGTAAATACTTCCAGTGCAGCGTTTAGGAGTTGAGCTCGTCGCTCGTCGCGGGGCAAGCGCGCCTTGTTCTCGGTGCGGTTCTCGGTGCGGTTCTCGCTGGTACTCATTGCCCGTATGGTACGGGCAATCGCTCACAGTGGGGGAGCGTCTCACCTGTCGAAATTGTCAGCCTTGCGTGAGTGCGACAGAATGGCACATCCAGCGTTGCCTACATTTCTTTCTCGAGGATGTCTCTATGAAGATTCCACCACTGGTTTCACCTGGTCCGGCCCTTACCGTTGATGAAGTACGCAGGTATAGCCGCCACCTGATCATTCCCGACGTTGCCATGACGGGTCAGCAGCGGCTGATGAATGCCAAGGTCCTCTGCGTCGGTGCGGGTGGACTTGGTTCTCCGGCTCTGATGTATTTGGCTGCCGCCGGGATTGGCACGATCGGTATCGTTGAATTCGACACGGTGGATGAGTCTAATTTGCAGCGCCAAATCATCCATGGCCAATCCGATATCGGGAAGAGTAAGGCAGTTAGCGCAAAAGAGAAGATTTTTGAGATTAATCCCTATGTACGCGTCAATCTCCATGAGTTTCGATTAGATGCCGCAAATGTCATGGAACTCTTTTCGCAATATGATCTGATTGTTGATGGAACGGATAATTTTGCAACTAGGTACTTAGTCAATGATGCTTGCGTCCTTCTTAAGAAGCCTTATGTCTGGGGATCCATTTATCGTTTCGACGGTCAGGCAAGTGTCTTCTGGGCGGAGTATGGGCCGTGTTACAGATGTCTCTATCCCGAACCGCCTCCCCCTGGGATGGTGCCGAGTTGCGCTGAGGGTGGCGTTCTCGGCGTTCTCTGTGCTTCGATTGGATCCATTCAGACAACTGAAGCGATTAAATTGATCGCAGGCATTGGGGATCCGTTGCTTGGCTCGCTGATGATCTATGACGCCCTGGAGATGTCATACCGGAAGATCGAGATTCGGAAAGATCCAGGATGCCCGATTTGCAGTTCAGAACCAACTCAGATCGGACTCTTAGATGATTACGAAGCGTTCTGCGGAGTACTAACGGAGGGAGCGGAGATCGCCGTGAAAGATTCGACTATTTCTGTCAGCGAACTTAAAGAGATGATGGACAGGGGAGCAGATTTCTATCTTGTTGATGTCCGTGAACCAAGCGAGTGGGAGATTGTCCGGATCCCCGGAGCAGTTCTTATCCCGAAACAAGAGTTCTTGGATGGACGCGCGCTGGAGAAATTGCCACACGACAGACAGATAATTCTCCATTGCAAAGCAGGCATCCGCTCTGCCGAATGTTTAGCAATCGTGAAGAATGCAGGCTTCTCGGATGCTGCGCATGTAAGTGGCGGAGTTATTGCGTGGGCAAAGCAGATCGACTCGTCTTTGCCGGTGTATTGAGATGAGCGTCAAACCTTTGCAGGGGTACCGCATGCTTCTCGTGCACGCCCACCCTGATGATGAAACAATCAATAACGGAGCGACGATGGCTATGTACTCCGCAATGGGCGCCGAGGTTACTC
>JACPZY010000118.1 GCA_016195215.1 Actinomycetota bacterium
ATATGCAAGTAAAGATTTCAGAGGCAGAACTCAAAACCGAACACGACGGGAAGATGTACTACTTCTGTAGCTCGGGTTGTCAGGCAAGTTTTCTCGCCGATCCAGCCAAATACCTGTAATCAGGCAAATCGTTAATACGTCCCCCTTTCATCGATGGTTCGGGTTCGACACTCGCTATTCATGCCATAGTCTCAAGTTCTAGCGAATGGTCTATTGGCATCGATCAAAGAGTTAGGGAAGTTGAGCAGGGGTCTTGGGTGAGAACCTAGGACCTCTTTCTCATTTCCAAAGGGCAATTCCAGATGTGAGAAAGTTCCACTAGCTCAGTGAAGGATGGGATTCCCAGTGCCCAGTTTCACCCTGGGGGCGCACTACGCGAGGCATATATCTGAAAATCTCTGCTGTCACGTAAGTATTTCGTTAGGAACCACGAATCGATAGGGTGTTTTTCGCGATAGAGCCGTAACGTAATAGTCACTATGAACGTCAAAGCGGAGAAGACTGTAGATTCCAATCACATAAATCGCGCATTTCGCGAAGCGTTAAAGGCATTGATCGTGCTTCTTCTCATAATCCCACTCGTGAATTTGACCCTTGTCGGGCTGCGTGGGCATTTTAATCTCACTACAAATACACTGCTTCTGTTGGTGCTTACCGTAGGCATTTCAATCAAAAGCGCACTCTGGCTAGCTATTGCGAGTGCAGTTGAAAACTTTCTCTTTCTTAACTTTCTCTTCACTCCCCCCTTTCATACCTTTGTGATCAGTGATAGAAACGACGTCATCTCCCTCCTCGCCTTCATATTCTTTAGCGTTATTGCATCGGTAATTCTCAATCAGTTGAAAGCAAGAACGAGAAAGTTACAGCAAATATCCGATGAGGGATTGTTTCTCTCACGGTTGGCATCTGACATCATCAGGGGACACAATTCAATAGAAGAGATTCTTGAAAATTCGAAAGCGACCTTCGACATCTCGGAGATTGCTGTGGTTTCCAAGATTGCCTCCATTCCACAGGAGCAGATCCGTGTTATCTATGGCTCGATTGCAAGTATTACGCCAGAGTTAGTTGGCGCGGGAGTTAAGCTAAATTCGAGATACTCGCTTCTTGTCAACCCCCCAATCGTTGAAATTGGACTTCGCAATCTTCTCACCACGTTCGGTTCCCAAGTCCTGATTTTGTTAGAACGCCAAGTACTTGAAGAAAATAAGCGAGAACTTTCTGATATTAGGCAAACGGATCAGATGCGCACGGCATTGTTGGCGGCAGTAAGTCATGATTTGCGCGGACCTTTGGCGTCAATTAAGGCAGCAATTTCGAGTTTGATGAATACGGAAATCAATTGGTCTGGTAGCGATCGACAAGAGCTCTTGGAGACCGCAAACCACTCACTCGACCAACTCAACAATTTGATTGAAAATCTACTTGATATGAGTCGGTTGGAAGCGAACGCCATCTCTTTGCATTTGCGAAGGGTCGATGTCGAAGATGCTATTTCTGGTTCTATTAAAGCGTTGAAGACCACGCAGAATCCAGTGAGCATACGAATTGAAGACTCTCTTCCAACGATTGGCGTCGACCCCATACTATTAGAACGGGTTTTGGTGAATTTGATTGAGAATGCCCTGCGATTCAACCCCAAAGATCAACAGATAGAAATTGAGGCCTGTAAGGCCGGGGAAAGTGTTGCTATCAAGGTGATAGATCACGGACCAGGAATCGAGCCCAAAAATCGTGGAAAAATCTTCGTTCCCTTCCAGCGACTAGGAGATCGCGACAACACCACGGGAGTGGGGCTTGGTTTAGCCATCGTAAAGGGATTCACCGAGTTAATGAATGGAGAGGTGAGAGTCGAGGAAACCCTTTCTGGTGGATTAACGATGATCCTCACCTTTGATGTTACTCAAGGCACTTCAAGTGGGATGAGTGAAAGAGAATGAATGAGATCTTCGCAAGAAGGTGCATCTTGATTGTTGATGATCATGTCGAGATAGTGCGGACACTTGTCATTAACTTTCGTGCGCGGGGGTATCGCACTCTCGCCGCACCAGATGCGAAAACGGCCTTGTCTTTAGTCGCGGAAATGTCGCCTGATGCGATAGTTCTTGATCTTGGGCTCCCAGATATGGATGGAACCGACCTCATAACTCAAATTCGCCGATGGAGCGATATTCCAATTCTTGTTCTATCTGGTCGAACGGAATTGGATAAGAAAATCAGTGCACTAAATGCGGGTGCAGATGACTACATATCTAAACCATTCGAAATCGACGAATTGATAGCTCGAGTTGAAGCTGTATTTCGACGGATCAAGACAACCACTTTGACGCCGATTTACCTGATGGGAACTTGGCGGATAGATCTTTCGAAGCACCAGATAAGCGATGTCAGCGGAGTTAAGGAGGACGCCCATTTGACTCCAATTGAGTGGCGTCTCATTGAAAAGTTGTTAAGCAAGGCGGGTGGACTGGTTCCACAGAAGGAACTTCTTCAAGATGTCTGGGGTGCAGAGTATGAAAAGGAAACCAATTATCTACGCCTCTATATAAGCCAATTGAGAAGGAAATTGGAAACGGATGCTCGGTTGCCAGAGTTCATTTTAACAGAACCGGGGATTGGTTATCGCTTGAACGCGATTGCCCCTGCTATGAATCAAGAGGGAGAGTAAAAGTGACCGGTTCATGGATCGATGATTCACCAAGGCCAACGGTTCGGCAGGAGCACGCGCATCTTAAAGATCCACTTATTTACCGAGCGAAAAAAGTCTTTTTGGGACGGCCGCTTAACCGGCACTCAATCTCACACCAAAGGTTGTCAAAGATGTACGCCTTGGGAATTCTCTCATCAGATGGCATTTCATCTTCTGCATACGGAACTGAGCAGATGATGATCGTGCTGTTACCGGCATTCGGTCTCGCAGGATTCACGATTTTAATGCCTCTTACATTCGTCATCATTTCGATCTTGGCACTTGTAACCACCTCATATCGTCAAGTTGTGATGGCTTACACGAAGACGGGTGGTTCATACATCGTTGCAAGAGATAATTTTGGTCCCAAGGTAGCGCAAATCGCTGCAGTTGCATTGATGATCGATTATATCGTAACTGTGGCAATTCAAACTGCAGCGGGAACAGCGGCTCTAATTTCTGCGTTTCAATCACTCGCCCCATACAGTTTAGTAATCACTCTGGGTGTGATTGGGATTCTCTTCTACGGAAATCTTCGTGGTGTAAAGGAAGCTGGCAGAGTATTCGCGGCGCCCACCTATTTCTTCGTCACATCCGTCGGGATGGTTATCCTTGTGGGGGTAATTAAAGAGTTTCAAGGAAAGTTAAATCACGTAGTTCCAAGTGCCGGAACTTTCCCTCTTGGGCACTCCCAAGGTTTGATCACCGCCGCATCTGCTCTCATCCTACTTCGGGCATTCGCCAATGGTGGTTCGTCACTCACAGGACTTGAGGCGATCTCAAACGGTGTTTCCATATTCAAGGCTCCCGAAGGCAATAATGCTCGCCGAACGACAGTAATCATGAGCATGATTCTTGGAACTTTAGTACTCGGAGTCTCGTGGTTAGCGACCAAAACCCACGCTATTCCGTACGTGAGTGGTGCGCCTACTGTGATTTCACAAATTGCGGACACAATACTTGGACGTGGAACTTTTGGTCACATTCTCTATCTCTGCGTGCAGTTCTCGACAATGCTCATTCTTTACACGGGTGCCAATACGCCTTTTAGTGGATTTCCATTTCTAGTTAATTTTATCGCGGAGGATGGATATCTCCCAAGACAACTTTCGAAACGTGGACATCGATTGGTTTTTTCAAACGGGATCTTCTTTTTAGCAGGCTCGGCCTCTCTACTACTTGTTGTTGTTGGCCCTCGCGTCGACAAGCTTGTGGCATTTTATGCAATTGGCGTCTTCACCGGCTTTGCGTTGGCAGGATTCGGAATGGCAAAACGCGCACTTAAGCTGAAGATGCGCAATTGGAGAGTCAATTTCACGGTCAATGCACTTTCGGGTGGGATTTCCCTCTCCGTTGTCATAATTTTTGCCATCGTTAAATTTACTGAGGGAGCATGGCTCATCGTGCTTATTTTCCCGATCGCAGTTGGGATTCTTCTCAAACTCCATCATCAGTACGTCGCCGAGCAAGAAGTTCTTGAAGTGGACCAAGGATCTTTGCACCCTACTTCAATCGAACGTCATGATGTCGTGGTTTTGGTGGATAGCGTGGACATAGCCACCGTCGGCACAGTTCGTTACGCACGAAGTCTTCAACCGAGAAATCTAAGTGCAGTTCATTTTGTCATTGATGATCGACGTGCTGAGATTATTAAACGAAAATGGGATGCTAACCGAGCTCTTGACGACATTGCGTTGGAGCTCGTTGACTGCCCCGACCGGAGAATTCCGAATGCGGCGGTGGAGTATGCGATTCGAGCGACAGCGAGCTCACACGTGGAACTAACTCTTCTGTTTCCTAGAAGGTCCTACTCGTTTTTGCTTGGCCGATTACTGCATGATCGTACCGCCGAAGAAATCGCAAGTCCGATCTCGCAGATTCCTCGAGTGGTGGCGACAATTGTTCCTTTCGATGTCAATCGAATGCTTACAAAGAGGTCAGTTATAGTTCATCCAATTGGGAAGGGGATTGAGTCTCGAAAAGAGACGGAGAGACCAAGTACCCATAGCGTTGCGTCGTTCCCGGTTAAGACACCTGGGGTTGATTCCTCTATGCCAGTTAGTCACTTTGAGTCGAAAATGAAACCAATCAACTCGATTCAATGGCGCGAACGAGCGCATATTGAAGGGCGGGTGACGTCAATTACCTCGTCTTCCTCCAACTCGGCGCCGTTCTTAACAGTTGAGGTGTGGGACGAAACAGCTGGCGTGGCACTGCAATTTTTTGGACGCCGAGAGATTTCTGGTTTAACGGTTGGATCTCCTATTCGAGCGGAGGGCATGGTCGGAGAAATCAACGGAGAGTTAACGATCTTAAATCCCTTTTACGAGCTCTTCATACCTTGAGAGTTCGCCAACCCTCTATGACTTTGGGGTAGATTGCCATCATTTCTAAGTCTTATTAGTTAGCAATGGATCAAAAGAACATTGCTTTGACTCCTACCGAGCGCATCGGGAGATGAGACTTCAACCCTTTACATATGAGAGTTTTTCGCTCAATTTCCCATCTCGAACGCGGATTACATCAACTCCTCTTACATGCCCATCTCCCCATGTGTATCTCCATCGAACGACACATCGATCCTCGCAGGCGATGAGCTCTTCTTCATCAAAGTGCGCATGTGGAGAACTGGCAAGAAATTTTCCCAATTCAGCCCGAACAGTTGCTGCGCCCTCGAGGCGACTTCCATCCGGAGCGGGCAGGGTGTTCTCGAAAATACAGTCATCGGTCATGAGCGCCATCACCGCGTCGATGTCATGACTGTTAAAGGCATCATTAAAAACCCTGACTACCAAAGCGGTAGCGTTCGAAATAGTGTCCATATCTCCCCCTATCGATTTCATGAAATAGCGAACTATGACGGTAGTCCTCTTTCAAAGTGGTGCCAAGAGCGCCAACACAATGCAGCCCTGCGCATTCGGACGCGTAATGCTTTAGGTAAGACGTGGATTGATCATCCATGTTCCTTGTCACGTTGAATGCCTTGAACTACTTTTCCAAAAACACGAGATGCCCCTTATCTCAGGATTTTTAGAGAAGAGTGAAATGGCGGCTCCGACTGTCTGGATCAGCAAAAAAGTAAATTTCATTAAAGGCAAGCGGAGTGGTGGCCAATTACTGAGACTGCCGATTCTTGGGTCACGCACGGCACTTCGGCTACGAATATTGATGAGGCGATACAGAACGCTTGTGAAGAGGCCGCGAAATTGTTGGTGAAGACTTGCCAACTCCCGTTGATGAATATGGCAATCCTTGTGGGAGATAGAGTTATTCGGAGGCGCGGTCCCTTCTATATGCGCGCCGATATCGTGGGTCTAAGTGCATAAACAACCGCCGAATAAATCATGCCAAAGATTAAAATTCTCCCAATTGTGGCGATGCTCCACCCAAAATTCTTAACGATCTCTGAGTAAATTATCAATACCCAGAATGTGATACCGATGAGCGATAGCAGGATGCGTATCCAGACCTTCCACTTGTTACGCCATACTGCAAGTGAAACTGTCAGCACGGTTGGAAACATGACCGCACCTGCTGCTACAAATAGTTGCAAACTGAAAATACCTCCCAAGACTCGAACTAAAAGAAGGAGCGAGCTGCGTTGGAGTTTCCTTCGCACGGTGTAAACGGTCGATTGAACGGCGCCAAATACCGCAAACCCGATGACTATGCCTAAGGTTCCCGACCATGTAAATTCAGGATCAGTGGATATCCAACGCATCCAAATTCGAGCAAGGCCGCCAAGAAATATTCCACCAACTAATCCAGCTGGCACAATAAGAAATGGACGTCTGTGGAAATATGGAATTGCGATAGCTCTCATGACTTCTTCTCCGTACATGCCCCCAATACGGCACACTCAATGAATAAAGGATCCGCATATTGGACACCTCTGTCAACGATAGAAAAAGGGTGATCTTGCTGTCCGGATCTGGATCCGAACGGCGAATTGATGTGCGAAAATACCGGAATGTCAATTGAATCCTCGTGGGTAAGAACCCTCAATGCGTGGGGAGAAAGCTACATTTCCCTGGTCCGTGTAACTTCGAACGATCTTGTCTATCTGGTGATACTGCTATCGGCAATCTGGTTCTTCGCCAAGATTCTCAAAGCACACCCAATAAAGAGTGGTTGGAAAGATTTCCTAATAAATCTAAGTGTTAAAGGCGCTGTTCTTCTCGCTATTCCGGTAGGAGTCGCAACGGTGGTTTCAGAACTGATTTCTGCAACCTATATTCGTCAGCGCCCTTTTGTAGCCGTTTCAGGAGTGAAGTTGCTTGTACCTCACGGGGCTGACGGGGGGATGCCATCTCTTCACATGGTATTTATGACCGCATTAGTAACCACCGTGTTCTTCTACGAAAGAAGATTTGCAGCCTTCCTTGCATTTTTAACCTTGATCACCGGCTTCGCCAGAGTAGTAGCGGGAATTCACTATCCGAGTGACATTGTTGCGGGAGCGGTCTTAGGCGCAAGTATCGCCTACGTATATCGATGGGGCATGGTGAAGCTTTTTAGTCGCTTCGGTAGTATCTAAATTTAAGAAATTTGAAAGAGGAACGCTCAAGTAATTCTCCTTTTGATCAATAAGTAAGTTTGCACAGGTGCGATCTTTTATTGTTTGCGAATGTATTGCGTATTTAGATATTGTGATTTGACTTTTAGTTATTTGAGAGCCCATACTTTTGCCCATGTCCATCAACTGGTTTCCCGTTATACGCCGCCAGGTGGACTACATGCGCGTTAACAGCGCATTGTGTATGCGTTCGTACTGACCGCGCCCCAACTGTTTTTCACTTGCAGCCCGGATGCGCGCGTCGCCCGGGCGCTCCGTCGATACTGTGAACTTCTACGCAGTATTCGGTAATTGCTCTGACCTCGCGCTCATCCTCAATTAGAGGAGCTATTCGCGTGACATCTGATAAAAGTACTGTTGAAAAGAGATCCGAAGTGGATTCGGAACGCCGTAGCGAAGGTCAATGGGCTCTTGGTGAGACCGCGCCGTTAAATCCAAATGAGATTTTCAAACAGAATGATGATGGTTTAAATGTGAGGGCTCGCGTTGAGTCGATCTATTCCGTCGGAGGATTTGCTTCCATTGAGCCAGATGATTTACGCGGTCGCCTTCGCTGGTGGGGTTTGTATACGCAGCGACGTCCTGGAATCGACGGTGGCCAAACCTCGTCACTGCCGCCAGAAGAGTTAGATGATGAGTTCTTTTTGCTCCGTGTGCGAAGTGATGGTGGCCAGTTATCGCCGGAGCAGTTACGGGCACTCGCACAGGTCTCACAGAACTATGCTCGCGATACTGCTGACATCTCTGATCGACAGAATGTGCAGATGCATTGGATTCGTATTGAGGATGTGCCGAAAATATGGCAGATACTAGAAGCAGTTGGATTAACTACCGCCGAAGCTTGCGGTGATACTCCGCGTGTGGTCCTTGGCTCGCCAGTAGCAGGGGTCGCCGCTGATGAGATTATTGATGGGACACCTGCAATTGAAGAGATTGTCCGACGGTTTGTCGGAGATCCTCGTTTCTCGAATCTGCCACGGAAATTTAAGACGGCGATCTCTGGTTCTCCCCGGCAAGATGTGGCGCACGAAGTGAACGATGTCTCCTTTGTTGGCGTTATCCACCCCGAACACGGACCGGGCTTCGACCTCTTCGTTGGAGGCGGGCTTTCAACCAATCCAATGTTTGCCCAACGACTTGGTGCGTGGGTTCCACTTGAGGAGATACCAGATGTTTGGGAGGGGATAATTTCTCTCTTCCGAGATTATGGTTACCGCCGACTCCGTGCAAAAGCACGTTTAAAGTTTCTACTAGCCGATTGGGGTCCGGCACGATTTCGCGAAGTACTCGAGACCGAATATCTCAAACGGACCTTGCTCGACGGCCCAGCGCCTGAACCACATCTGGGTCGGCGAGATCATGTTGGGGTCTACCCGCAGGCAGATGGCCGATTCTATGTAGGGGCTGCAGCTACCGTGGGTCGAGTGACGGGAACAATACTTAATAAAGTAGCGGACCTTGCCGAGCGGTACGGCTCTGGTCGGGTGAGGCTGACGGCACAACAGAAGTTGGTGATCCTTGATGTCGGATCAGAAGGAATCGACGCGCTTATTTCTGGGTTGGCTGAGACTGGTCTCTATGTCCGCCCAAGTGAATTCCGCCGTGGAGCAATGGCCTGCACCGGTATTGAGTTCTGCAAATTGGCTATCGTTGAAACAAAGGGCAGAGCTACTCGATTGGTCGCTGAATTAGAGGAACGATTACCTACATTTGAACACCCTTTATCGATTCACATCAATGGCTGCCCCAATTCGTGCGTACGAATACAGGTCGCCGATATCGGATTGAAGGGCATCCTTCTCACCTCTCCGACGGGCGAAAAAACTGATGGTTTCCAGGTCCACCTCGGTGGCGAGTTGGATGCTGAGTTCGGACGGAAGCCCCGCGGTTTAAAGATTTCCGCCGCCGAACTTCCTGATTATGTTGAGCGGGTGGTCCGTCGCTTTGAAAGCGACCGGAATCCCGACGAGGTTTTTGCTAAGTGGGCCCAACGTGCGCAAGACGAGGCGCTCGCATGAACCAGGAATTGATTGCGAAAGAGTTGATATCTGAAGGAGCGGCATTGGCTGCAACTTTAGATGTTGATGTCGTGGCACAGGCGCAGGGGATTTTGCGTTGGGCGCGACTGACTTTCGGCGACCAATTAGTGGTTGCAAGTTCAATGGGCGATGAGGTGCTAGTCCACCTTGCCTCGCAAGAGGCAACCGGCGTGGATCTCTTATTCCTCGATACTGGCTATCACTTCGCAGAGACACTCGGTATGCGCGATTTAGTTAATGATAAATATAAAGTTAACGTGCGAACCATCTTGCCATTACTTTCGATTCAAGAGCAGGCAGAGCAATATGGAACCGATCTCTGGGCTCGGGATCCGGATACTTGCTGCGCGATCCGTAAAGTCGAACCCCTTGAGCGCGGTTTGCAGCCATATTCGGCCTGGGTCACTGGAATGCGAAGGGTCGATGCCCCTACCCGGACCGATATCGAAATAGTCGGTTGGGATGCACGGCGGAATAAAGTCAAACTCAATCCCCTTGCTGCATGGAGCGATGCTGATATAGAGAGTTACATAGCAGCCAATGGTGTTATCCAGCATCCGCTGCGAAAGATCGGTTATACCTCGATCGGTTGCGCACCTTGCACACGCCCCGTTGTACCTGGCGAAGATCTACGGGCGGGACGTTGGAGCGGCACAGGTAAGACTGAGTGCGGACTTCACAGGTGAGTAGAAATTTATGATATCTACTCCTCCTCTCATTCAAGAGTTTGTTGAAGAGTCCAAGGTGGCTCTCTCTCCACTATCTCAACTTGACGTCCTTGAATCTGAAGCCGTGCACATTATGCGTGAAGTTGCTGGCTCCTTTGAACGTCCCGTACTGCTCTTCAGCGGTGGGAAAGATTCAGTAGTCATGCTCCACTTAGCTGCCAAGGCATTTGCTCCTGCCAAGATTCCTTTCTCGGCACTGCATGTGGACACAGGTCATAATTTTCCGGAGGTCCTGATTTATCGAGACCGCTGCGTCGAGAAATATGGAGTGCTGTTGCAGGTCGTTCTAGTCCAGGAATATATCGATTCGGGATCTCTGCAAGAACGGTCCGACGGCACCCGCAACCCATTGCAGACAGTTCCGCTCTTGGAAGCTATTACGGAGCAGCGTTTTGATGCCGTCTTCGGTGGAGGTCGTCGCGACGAGGAGAAAGCGAGGGCAAAGGAGAGGGTATTTAGTCTTCGCGATCAGTTTGGTCAATGGGATCCCAAGCGGCAACGCCCAGAGTTGTGGGATCTATACAACGGTAGACATCGCCCGGGTGAGCATCTTCGAGTTTTTCCTCTCTCGAATTGGACCGAACTTGATATTTGGAGGTATATCGCAAAGGAAGAGATCGAGATCCCATCAATCTATTTTGCTCATCAACGTGAAGTCTTCAGACGCAGTGGTATGTGGCTTACACCTGGAGCATGGGGAGGACCGAAAGGTGGAGAAGTTTTAGAGAAAATTAGCGTGCGATATCGAACAGTAGGCGATATGTCATGCACCGGCGCTGTCGAATCTACCGCTTCTGCTGTTGCTGAAGTTATCGAGGAGGTTGGTGCAAGTACCATCACGGAACGAGGAGCGACGAGGGCTGATGATCGCCTCTCAGAAGCAGCAATGGAAGACCGTAAACGCGAAGGGTACTTCTAGCAATGAGTATCAATCCGCAAGAACTGCTCCGCTTTGCTACGGCAGGATCAGTTGATGATGGCAAGTCCACTTTAGTGGGCAGAATTTTGCATGATACGAAATCGGTTCTGGTTGACACGTTGGCATCGGTTGAACGGGCGAGTCGCGCGAAGGGACTGACGGCCACCGATCTCGCATTACTTACAGATGGTCTGCGTGCCGAACGCGAACAGGGAATAACCATCGATGTGGCTTATCGATATTTCTCCACGCGGAATCGCTCTTTTATCCTGGCCGATACTCCCGGGCACGTTCAGTACACCCGCAATATGGTAACTGGAGCCTCAACTGCAGAACTTGCTTTAGTTCTAGTGGATGCTCGCCATGGAGTTGTTGAGCAGACCCGACGTCATGTCGCTATTGTGGCGTTGCTAGGAGTTCGCCATATTGTTCTGGCTGTAAATAAGATGGACTTGATCAACTACGATGCCCACCGTTTCGCCGAGATTGAAGGTCGATTTTCCGAGATAGCCGCTGCACTTGGAGTTACTGACGCTCTGGCAATTCCAGTATCGGCGTTAGACGGCGACAATGTTGTTGATAGGTCCGAGAGGATGCCCTGGTATATCGGACCAACATTGCTTGAACATCTTGAGAAAGTTCCGGTGGGACAGGATCCTGCTGACGAACCAATGAGATTCCCGGTGCAGTATGTGATCCGTCCGCGGAGCGATGTCCACCACGATTATCGTGCATATGCCGGCAAGGTTGCGCACGGCATTGTGCGTGTGGGGGATGAGGTAGTTATTCAACCGATAGGTCATCGGAGCACGATCTTGGCGATTGATGGATTGTCGGGCCCACTGGAATTTGCCGTGGCCTCGCAATCAGTTTCATTGCGGTTAGCCGATGATCTAGATATCTCACGCGGTGATTTGATTTCAACTGCCGGCGATAGTGCCCCCATCATTCAAGAGCTAACCGCAGATATCTGCATGCTATCCGATCGATCACTTGGGGCAGGAGATCGAGTTCTGGTACAACACGGGACTCGCACTATTGCAGCAAGGGTAAGTGAGGTGATCGCCCGTCTCGATGTGGGGACACTTCGCCCCGTGGAGTTTGCAGCTCCCTTAGCTTTAAACGATATCGGCCTCGTCCGTTTAGAGCTCTCGCAACTTCTGCCAGTTGATAACTATGCCCGACTCCGCCGGACTGGTTCCTTCTTGCTCATCGATTCATCTGATGGATCCACAATTGCTGCGGGAATGTCAATCACAGCCGCGAGCGAGTTGGCATCATGAAGAATCACTTTATAAAAAAGTTAGCAGGAATCATCGCGGCGCTCATCTCCATTTCCGCTGTGGTGCTGATCGCCACCGGAACTAGAACATCGGCCGCGGTGGTAGTGAGCGATGCCAAGACGCTCCGCCTGGGGTACTTACCCAATGTCACATCTGCCCTTGCATTGGTTGGTGTTAATAGCGGAATCTTCCAAAAATCCCTCGGCAAGACTGAGTTGAAAACCATAGTTTTCAATGCGGGCCCTAGTGCGGTGGAAGCACTTTTTGCCGGATCGATTGATGCTGCTTTCCTTGGGCCCGCACCGACGATTACCGCATTTACTCGCAGTAAAGGCGAGGCGATTCGGATTGTTTCTGGCGCGGCCAGCGGTGGAGCCCAACTTATCGTCCAATCGGGTATCACTTCTGCAGCGCAGTTAGTAGGGAAGGAGATCGCCACTCCACAACTGGGCGGAACGCAGGATGTAGCACTTCGATATTGGCTGAAAAAAAATGGACTCCCAGCCCCAATCACTGGTGGCGGGAAGTTAAATGTGATTCCCGAGGAGAATGCCACGTCACTCCTGCTCTTCCAGCGGAAGGAGATCGCAGGTGCCTGGCTACCGGAACCGTGGGCAAGTCGCCTGGTCTTGACGGCTGGCGGCAAGGTGCTAGTAAATGAGCGGGATCTCTGGCCTGACGGTTCGTTCGTTACCACCAATCTGATTGTGAGCACCTCGTATCTATATGCGCATCCGCAGACCATCACCAAACTTTTACGGGGAGAACTTCTGACGCTGAAAGTACTTACCTCCGATCCGGCCAAGGCGGTCGTTGAAGTGAACCGTGCACTGACGACATTGACGGGTAAAGAACTGCCAGAAAATGTTTTAACGCGAGCTCTGCAAGAAACGCAGATCACTATTGATCCGTTGGCGCGGACTCTCCGGAGTGAAGCCCTCCATAGTGTCGCGGTGGGATTGAGCACCAGTACCAAGCTCTCTGGAATTTACGATCTATCCCTCTTAAATACTCTTTTGCGTAAAGAAGGCAGACCTGCGTTATCAGCCGCAGGTTTAGGGAAGGAATAAAGATGAATCAACTTGAAGTTTATGAGGAACTCGCAGTGGAGGGTGTGAATTCTGATTCCCAGAGCGAGGCGTCGCCTGCTGTGGTATTTGAGAAAGTTAGCAAAACTTTCCTTGGATCATCTACTCAGTCCGTGGTTCTTGAAGAAATTTCCTTCACTGTCGCTGTCGGAGAATTTATCTGCTTAGTGGGGGCTTCAGGGTGCGGCAAGTCGACTCTCCTTAATTTAGTGGCAGGGCTGGAGGAGCCAACGACGGGGACGGTAAGCCGGCCGGGTGGGAAAGTGGCTCTGCTCTTCCAAGACGCTGCGCTCCTTCCATGGCTTACCGCTGGAGAAAATGTAGAACTCGCATTACGGCTGCGAGGAGTCAAACGAGTGCGACGGCGAAGTGAGGCAGAACGCCTACTCACGTTGGTCCACTTGGAGGGCCTTCACTCTTCCCCAATTCACGAGCTCTCAGGTGGAATGCGCCAGCGAGTGGCACTTGCGCGCGCCCTCGCTCAAGAACCTCGGATTCTGCTGATGGACGAACCCTTCGGCGCATTGGATGCCATCACGCGAGATGTTCTCCACGAGGAACTGATCCGCATCTGGCGAGCAACCGGACTGACCATTATTTTTGTCACCCACAATGTTCGTGAAGCGGTCCGACTTGGGCAGCGGGTGAAGTTAATGGCCTCGCGCCCAGGTCGGGTCATCGGCGACTGGACAGTTGATATCCGTGGAGAGAGACGGATTGAATCGCCCGCAGTTGCAGAACTTGCCATAGAGATCACTGATGAGCTTCGACGAGAGATTCGCAGTCACGCGAGTGGGCGCGAATGAACTCCCCTAAAATAAATCCGGCCGTTGGCGACGAGGTTGCATCACTTGAAGCCGGACTCGACTCTCTTGGCTCAACTAGCGGGAGACACTCCGCAAAAACTACTCGGGTACATAAGGCAATCACTACAATCGTGCCATCTTTTATCGCCATCGCTCTACTTCTCCTACTCTGGACACTTCTCTACTACAGCAAGATCAAACCTTCGTACCTTCTTCCTAGTCCGATAGACATCTGGCACTCGCTCGCAACTCTCCTCAATCAAGGTGTCCTGTGGAGTGCAGTTGGGAATTCACTACGACGGGCAGCGATTGGCTTTCTGGCATCGGTAACGGTTGGCACAATTTTAGGTTTTTCCCTGGTGAGGTTTCGATTACTTCGAATGGCAATTGGGCCTCTGGTATCAGGACTTCAATCACTTCCTTCAGTTGCCTGGGTACCTGCGGCGATAATTTGGTTTGGTCTAAGCGACGCTGCTATTTACGCTGTTGTGATGCTCGGCGCGATTCCTTCGATCGCCAATGGTTTACTTGCCGGAGTGCGCCATGTTCCTCCGCTCTACCTGCGGGTTGGACGGGTACTTGGTGCTCGCGGTTTTAACACCCTCCGATTTATTATCTTTCCAGCAGCTCTGCCAGGCTACTTTGCTGGCCTCCGGCAGGGGTGGGCTTTTTCGTGGCGTTCCTTGATGGCCGCTGAATTGATTGCCTTCTCACCAAGTTTGGGAATCTCACTGGGCCAATTACTTCAGACCGGCCGCGATCTTTCGGATATGAGTTTGGTGCTTACCGCAATTTTTCTGATTCTATTGGTCGGAGTTGGGTTCGAGTTAATCTTCTTTACTCCCATCGAACGAAAGATTTTACGTACCCGTGGATTATTGGCAGATTCATGAACAGTCCGAAGTTTCCCTTAATGCTCGATCTTGTTGGGCGGCGGGTATTACTCGTCGGGGGTGGATCGATTGCGGCGAGACGAGCGAGAGATTTACTGGCGGCGCGGGCAAATATCCTCGTAGTAGCTCCTCAGATTTGTGAGACTCTCATGGATTTCGTGGACTCCGGTCAGGTTGAGTGGGAAAAGCGCGAATACTCTGCCGGCGATACTGTGGGAGCATGGTTGGTGCAGACAGCTACTGGCCGCGCAGAGATTGACAGTGCTGTTGCACGTGAAGCTGAGACTTCTCGGATCTGGTGTGTGGTTGCTAGCGACGGCGCCCTCTCAACGGCTTGGACAGCCGCGGTGGCCCGTGGTTCTGATGGAGTGGTGGTTGCTGTTTCGGG
>JACPZY010000097.1 GCA_016195215.1 Actinomycetota bacterium
AATTGATCTGTCACCGCTCTCAGGTCGCTACCTTTCTTTTCCCGAACGAGAAGAGATTGCACTACTACGAGTGCAGGGAAAGGGAGTGCGAGAAATTGCTCGTCACCTTGACCGAAGTCCTTCAACAATCTCGCGCGAATTGCGAAGAAACGCCGCCACCCGCGGCGGAAATATCGATTACCGAGCTTCGGTGGCCCAATGGAAGGCTGAACTCTTTGCGCAGCGTCCAAAAGTCGCCAAGATGGTTGTCAATGAGGCACTCCAGCATTACGTTCAAGAACGACTCGCCGGACAGATTCGCCATCCCAATGGGACAGTTCACACCGGGCCGCCACCGAGACCGTGGAATGGCCGAAACCAACGGCGCCGACATCAAGATCGTCAGTGGTTCCAAGGGTGGAGTCCGGAGCAGATTTCCCAACGGATTCAGATTGACTTTCCCTCAGATCCATCAATGAGAATCTCCCACGAGGCCATTTATCGAGCCCTCTACGTTCAAGGCCGCGGTGCCTTGAAGCGAGAACTCATTAGTTGCCTGCGCACGGGCCGAGCACTACGAGTGCCGCGAAGTCGCACACAGCGGACTAGTTGGGCGCACGTGAATCCCGAGGTGATGATTTCTGAGCGACCCGCTGAAGTCGAGGATCGCGCAGTGCCTGGTCACTGGGAAGGCGATCTCATCATCGGTCACGAACGCTCCGCCATCGGCACACTCGTGGAGCGATCGACTCGCTTTACGATGTTGATTCACTTGCCCCGAGAAGAAGGCTGGGGCGAGATTCAGCCAACAAAAAATGGTCCGCCGCTTGGTGGCTACGGAGCTGTCGCGATGAAGAACGCGTTATCGGCCGTCATCACGACTCTGCCAAATCAACTTCGTCAATCCATCACATGGGACCGCGGGAAAGAGCTATCGCAGCACGTGGCCTTCACCATTGAGACCGGTGTTCCGGTCTACTTCGCTGATCCTCGAAGTCCATGGCAGCGCGGCACTAACGAAAACACGAACGGACTTCTCCGACAATATTTTCCCAAGGGAACGGATCTTGCTCGTTGGGGTGCAGATGACCTAGAAGCAGTTGCCCATGCATTAAATACTCGACCGAGAAAAACGCTCGGATGGCGAACCCCTGCCGAAGCACTCAACGAGCACCTACAATCAATTCAACAAGCAGGTGTTGCTTCCACCGGTTGAACCTAGCTAGTGCAAATAGGAACTGTTTTCGATTGACGAGAATCCCCAGATGACCATGGCCAAACGACCGTTTTTTGGGCGGATGCTTGACTGAAAATCAATGGTAATTGTGTGAGCGACGGAGGGACACACAAGCCGCTTTGGACAAAGACGTGATACCGAGTGTTGTCACACGACTTCGTCCATGACTATATACGTCATGACCTGGACGACACCGGGCAGGTTGGTGAGGTGTTCAGCGTGGAACTTTTCGTAGGCAGGGAGGTCGGCAACAGAGGCGAGCACCAAATAGTCGAAGTTTCCGGTCACGTGAAGTACGGCATCGATGCCTTCAAGGTCTGCAATCTCGCGACGGAACTTAGCCACGACCGATTTCTGGTGCTGGCCAAGTCGAACGCCAATCACAGCACGGAGTTGTCGGTTATTGGCCGAGAGATCAATGTCAGCGTGGTAACCACGGATAATATTTTCCCGCTCGAGGCGCCGAACGCGCCGCAGGCAAGGAGTTGGTGTCAGCCCGACCTCGCGGGCGAGCTCGACGTTGCTCGTTCGCGCGTTCCTGCGGAGGATGGCCAAGATTTGTTGATCGACTGCATCGAGAGTCATGCTCAATGTATAGCATAATGTGGTTGTAAAATCCCAATATGCACTATTTTCTACCAACTTAGAGCCTGAATAGGCTCGTTATCACCTGATAAGAGAATCGTGCTGAGTACTATCTGCTCCTACAGTAGAACTCTCAAGGAGTACAGATGCAACAGAATTCTCAAGGAATGCAAATGGGATTTGGAACCATGTCCGTTCATGTGGGCGACCAACTTGGAGCCTACAGGGCAGTTGCTCCGCCAATCGTTCAAACTGCGACGTTCAGTTTCGAATCCGCGCGCGAGTTCGCTGAAGCGGCAAACGAGAGGCGAAGTTCCCGCTTCTACACGCGCTACGGCAATCCCAACCACCTCCAGGTTGCGCAAGCGGTAGCTGCGCTTGAAGGAGCCGAGAGCGGACTGGTATTGGCTTCTGGGATGGGCACAGTCGCAACCTGTGCGCTCGCGCTGCTCAGCGCGGGAGACCACGTGATTTTTCAACGCAGCACTTACGGTGGCACGGCATCACTTGTGATGAATCTACTCGCTCGTCTTGGTATTACTGCAACGGCTGTTGCACAGAGCGATCCGGCAGCCTTTCAATCCGCGATTACTGATAAAACGCGACTGATTCTGCTCGAAACGCCGAGTAATCCGCTACTGGAGATCACCGACCTGCGGATCGTCACGGCTATGGCGCGAGAAGCTGGTGTGCTCACGATCGCTGACAACACGTTTGCGACCCCGATCAACAGTCGCCCGCTCGAACACGGTGTAGATCTTGTGTGGCACAGCGCCACAAAGTACCTTGCTGGCCACAGCGACGCATCGGCAGG
This sequence comes from Actinomycetota bacterium, assembly GCA_016195215.1. GTDB lineage: Bacteria > Actinomycetota > Actinomycetes > Nanopelagicales > Nanopelagicaceae > QYPT01. The sequence continues at coordinate 2,616 of JACPZY010000097.1, forward strand.
CGTAGTCGTTGGCTCGTCGGAGTTGCTGGATCGCGTGTGGGATACGGCAATCATCACCGGCGCAGTGCTAGGGCCCTTTGACGCCTGGTTACTTTTGCGCGGGATACGCACACTCTCCCTACGGGTCGCTCGACACAATAGCAACGGACTTGCGCTAGCTCGGGCCATCAGCGGGCACCCTGCAGTCGCCGCCGTTCACTACCCCGGTCTTGCAGAGCACCCACAACACGCTCTCGCGTCGAGTCAGATGACCGGGTACGGCGGCGTCCTCAGTTTCGAACTCATTGGCGGTTATAGCGCCGCTGACCAGTTCATCAATTCTTTGCACCTATGGCGAAGAGCCGCCAGTGTTGGCAGCGTCGAATCTCTCGTTGTCCACCCAGCCGCGATGTGGGTGGCCATGCTTGACAATGACCAACTCGCCGCAAGTGGTGTTGGTGCCGGACTTGTTCGACTCGCCGCAGGAATCGAGGACACTGAGGATCTAGTCACCGATGTACTGGAGGCCCTCGACAAAGTCCACACCACAAGCTGATCCTGGAATCAACTTGTGATCCCCATTTGGAGTTCTGCTGTCACCAGCAGAAAGGCCTGCCCTGTTGGCATATGAAAAGGTCATTAAGTGGTACATCGTGCTGTTTTCGTTTCTAATTGCCTTTGAAACTGTAGATTTATATTGCTGATGTTCGTTCAGGGCTGCGACCGCAAGCGAATATTGGGTGCTTAGCGGCGTGCGTGATTGAATCTTGTTTTGGAATGTGTTTTCAAGAACCGTGTGGAGAAGCAAAGAGGACCTCGGGATGATCCCGAAGTCCTCTTTGTCACCAACTCCAAGGTCGAATGTGCATTGCGTGGAGTGACCAACTCCGGCTTTCAACCGTTTCCTCGAGTTTACCAAGGCAGGGAAATTATGGCATAAATTCTCGCTACTCGGAGTAGCCAAACATTGCGTCTAAGGGGCGTATTAACGATTAGTGGGATTGGCGAAGTAGATTGGACGCGAATTCGTGCGGATATTTGGCTATCGCAGGTATTGAAACGAGGCAATAAATAGTGGCACCATCCGACACGGAGTTCATCAGACGACTCATTGGTGATGAGGATCGTTTCGGCACCTGGAACGGAGCAACATGAGAAAGCTCCTTCGTACGCTTCGCAGTGGTGCGCTCCATGATATTAGAAGACTGTTGACGCGGGGTCGAAGAGAACATACCGATTCGCAGTCTCCCGAAGGGGAGTATGTGCCCGCGTTCGACCCTACACTTCCAAAGGGTACGGGCTCCTACAGTCCTCAGAAGAGCAGAAGAACGTCCCGCGCTCACAGGCGGTAGGTATTTCAAGCGCCCACACTTCTCTTTGGATTGCAGAACCTAAAGGGTTGCATTAATGACTTGTGGGGTTGGCGAATCAAGTTGCTATTTCATGTGAAGGAAAGAAAGAGGGCCCGACGGGATGACACTGGGCACGGGGAAACCAAATTCGGTTTACTCTTGCATTACCGGTAGATGAGGTTGATTCGGGGGATGAAAGATATGGATGTTGGCATGTCCTCAATTTGGGACACCCGAACAATGGGCGTGATGCGCTCGGAGACAGCGGTCGCAATAAGTGCAATAGAGGCCGCACTTAATCTTTCGCACGCAAGGGAGGGTGCTGAGGATGTCACTCACAAAAGTGAACGCGACATTGTGACCGCTACAGATGTACTTATTGAGGATCGAATTCGCGCATTCCTCGGCGAATCGTTAGAGGCAACCGTGGTGGGCGAAGAGCGCGGCGGCGAAGGTGGCTCTGAGAGCTATTGGCTTGTTGACCCGATTTGCGGTACTCGAAACTTCGCCTCGGGCATTCCGCTCTATTGCATAAATCTTGCCCTCGTTGAAAACGGACTTGTCACCGTCTCTGCCATTGGTGATGGTTCAACTGGAGAAGTCCTCGTCGCACAACAAGGTTCGGGCGCATGGGCATTGACGGACGCTTCAGCGCGACAGTTGCGCGTGAGCTCCGATAGCAAGACCATGATTATCGAGGATGGCCATTCCACAGGTGCTCGTCGCGAACAGGCAGCAAATTTCCTTGCAGCCGCCATTCGCCTTGACCGCTGGGAATTGCGCACGTTCAGCACAACGCTATCGCTGGCATATGTCGCCTCCGGCCGCGTCGCTGCCTACTCACTGTTCTCGATTTCTGCCGTACATGCAGCCGCAGGGAGTCTTCTCGCTTCCGAATCTGGCGCTTTTCTCACAGATTTGAAGGGAAACCCATGGATGATCGAATCAGATTCCCTCATTGCCAGCGCCGACCGTGCTCTTCACGATGAACTATTGCAACTTGCCCGCGATGCCGAACCAGTTCTAACTAACAATATGTGACGCCCGCCCCAAGGCGGTGTATTAACGATTGGTGAGGTTGCTGGCCGTGCCTAGTACTCACGATTTTTCGTATGCGCCCTATTGAGTGAAAACGAGAGATACTTCCGACCATGCCAGATCTGATCTCCTCCGTTTCGAACTTACTCAGCGAAGTAGCAGAAACGTGTGTACTGCCAGTCTTCGGGAAGCGCGAAGCGAATCCCGAAGAGAAGTCTCCGGGCGAGTGGGTTACCGAGGCAGACAAAGCAGGCGAAGCATTCTTGGAACCAGCCTTACGGTCTTTGATCGCTGGCTCTGTCGTTGTTGGAGAGGAAGCGGCCTCGCAGGACCCACGTGTTCTTGATCGACTTAAAGACGACGGAGATGTGTGGCTCATAGATCCATTGGATGGGACTTCAAACTTTGCGAGCGGGATTTCGCCGTTTGCGATAATGGTTGCGCTAGTTCGCAACGGCGACACCCTGGCATCTTGGATCTTGGATCCAATTACGAACCAACTCTCCGTTTCAGAAAAAGGATCGGGATCTTGGGTCAATGGTGAACGCATCACAGTTAGCGAAAACGCACCAGAGTTGGGCCGCATGAATGGGGCCGTGTTGCGCCGATTTCTCCCACAAGAACTGGCAGAACATATAGGTACAGTCGAAAAACGCTTCGCCAATCTTTCCCTCGGAAGCAAATGCGCAGGCTTTGACTATCCCGCGATAGCGAATGGATCCATGGACTTTGCCCTCTATTGGCGGACGCTGCCGTGGGACCACGCGCCGGGCGTCTTGTTCTTGCAAGAAGCAGGAGGGCATGCGACACGTCCGGATGGTTCTGTATACCGTGTCGCCGATCACGCACGACCGGGTTTGCTTGTCGCGTGTAACAAAGAAGTATGGTCAAAGGTTAAATCAACTTTGCTTATTTAGTTCATCACGGATTTGCCATTAGGGGAACTCAGTCCGGATTATGGGGTCATATTGACGATTGGTGGGATTGCCGGTGGCGCTTCTTCTAGACTGCTTTCCTTCGGAGAGAATTGAAAAATTAGTCAAGGGTGTGGAGTTTGATGCAAATGCTTGAGATCAGGACTGCTCGCTTATTGCTACGACAGTGGCGCGACGTTGATCTCGGACAACTCATTGAGATGAATGCCGATCCCAAGGTCATGGAATTCATCGGCCCGCCTTTGAATGAGGATCAAAGCAAGGCCATGATGGAACGCGCACGAGGGAGCTGGGAAAAGCGCGGATACGGGCGTTTTGCAGTGGAAGTGCTTGCGTCAGGATCGGTGATCGGATTCGTTGGCTTGGCACAGACTCGAATTGACGCCCACTTCGCTCCCACCGTGGAGATCGGCTGGCGGTTATCCACGCAGTATTGGGGCCATGGTTACGCAACCGAAGGGGCACTTGCAGTGAAAGATTTTGCTTTCGAAGATCTTGGGTTGCCGGAGATCGTCTCGTTTACTTCTGTACAGAACCTTCGATCTCGACGCGTCATGGAAAAGATCGGATTATTGAGGAGCCCATTTGACGACTTCGAGCATCCAAATGCGTCGTTGAGTGACACGCTGAGAGCGAATGTCCTTTATCGGGGATTCGCACCTTCCCAAACTTCTTAATCCAAACGTGGAAATGTAGCTGCGATCTTTCGCTTGGGGTTGCATTAACGATTGGTGGGGTTGCCCCTGTTGCTCTCAATCAAGCAAGTAAGGAAATTCAAAGGGCCTAACTTCGGACTGGCGCACCGTCATCCTGGACTAAGAACGGTTTTAAGTATAGGTTAGTGCTTAAACTAGGCTAATTATCGTTCATAGTATGGTTTAAATGCTAACCTATACTGCACACTGGCAAAAAAAGGGGGGGTTATGCGAGGTAAATTCGTTCGCCGAACCTGGGAATACAACCCAGCCCACTACGCCCCGCCTCGCTATCGCCGAGCCTGTCACTATGAACCGTTCATCCCTAG